>NZ_JBYSXE010000130.1:0-928 GCF_058781925.1 Sphingobium sp. FW306-1B-F04DB
TCAGCCCCATCGACTTCGAGAAACAATCTGAGGTAGCGTAGCCTATCTTGGTGTCCGCGAAACCGGCAGCAGCTCAATGTGGAGTTCCCGCTTCTCAAGGACACTTACACCATAGGTGTTCGCTGCCTGCCGGAAACGAGCAGGATATCGGTGCATGGCCAGACCTTCAATTACAGCTCGCCGAGTGGCTACACCCATTTCCTCAATCTGTCGGGCGTCGACTTCGTTGAGTTGAACACCCACAGCCATACAATCGAACTTCTGCTTTCTCGGAAATTCATGGACGAGGTAGCTGAGGACTTGGGCGCCAAGCCCGTCGCGTCAATTGGCAACGACCGGTGCTTCCTCCGCCCTGATCCCGTCATCCCCAAGATGACAGAATATATTCGCCCATTTCTCGACGATCCGAAGCGCCTAGATGCCCTTCATGCGGACAGCTTCATGTGGGCGTTCGGAATCTACGTGTTGCGTCGGTATGGCGGCTTGGAAGACAGGCGGCATAATGTTGGTGGTCTTAGCGTCTGGCAGGAGCGGCTCGCTAAAGAATGGATGGAGGCCACCCTGCAATCGGGCACGAGCCTGACTGAACTGGCCCGTGCGTGCGGGCTAAGTGTAAGCCGCTTCTCCCACTCTTTTCGCCGATCGGCTGGCGTCTCTCCTTACCGCTGGCTGGTCAATCGGCGCGTGGAACGGGCGAAAGGCCTTTTACAGTTGTCCCTCCCGCTAGCGGCAGTAGCCCAGGACTGCGGATTCGCAGATCAAAGCCACTTGTCCAGGATATTCAAGAAGGCCACTGGTATGGCACCACGGACATGGCAGCTCGCTCATCAACTACGGGTTTCGGAAACTGTTGTCAGGCGACATGCAAAACTGGTCCGGTAGCGACACGTAGAACTGGTCCCCCCACCTTTGGACGAGGAGGGACTGA
>NZ_JBYSXE010000131.1:0-881 GCF_058781925.1 Sphingobium sp. FW306-1B-F04DB
CCGATCATGTCCGAGGTTGGTGACCTCGTGCGCAACGATCAGGTGGTGATCGGTATCGACCGCAACTTGCGCATTGTAGCCAACCATCCCGGTCCCACGGCCGCTGGTCGCCATTGAACGCGCATCGGGATCGGTCAGCGACACTTGCTTGTCGGGCGTAGCCTGAACCTGCTGCGCCATCGCCTGCAGGTCCTCCAGCTGGCGGCGCAGTCCTGCAATCTTCTCTTTGAGCCGGCCGGTCCTGGCTTCGGGAATATCGCTGTCCTCGCAATCGGCCCGGTCGAGCGCGGCGAGATATCGCGCAATGCTGGCATCGACCTGTTCGATCCGCTTGCCGACCTTGGCCACCGTGAAGTTCTTGTCGCGGTTGTTGACCGCCTTGAACTTGCTCCCGTCGATCGCGACCACGGCCTTGGCGAACAGGTTGAGCCGCCGGCAGAGAACGACGAACTGGCTGCACACCGCCCGGATCGCAGCGCCATTGTCGCGCCGGAAGTTGGCGATCGTCTTGAAGTCAGGCGCAAGGCGGCCCGTCAGCCACATCAGCTCGATGTTACGCTGGGCTTCGCGCTCGATCCGGCGGCTCGACTGAATGCGATTGAGATAGCCGTAGAGATAAATCTTGAGCATCGACGATGGGTGATAAGCCGGACGCCCCGTGGCCGCTGGCTCGACCCCGCCAAAACCGAGCGCCCCCAGATCAAGCGCGTCGATGAAAACCTCGATCACTCGAACCGGGTTATCTTCCGCCACGTAATCATCAAGCGACTGGGGCAGTAACAGCGACTGCCTGCGGTCTTCACCCTCGACGAAACGCCCCATCTGCGCCCCCCATCATCGCAATGGAGATTAGCACATCAGCACGTTTTTACACAGTCTGG
>NZ_JBYSXE010000132.1:0-834 GCF_058781925.1 Sphingobium sp. FW306-1B-F04DB
GCAAGGCGCTGTTGTTGTGCGCCGGTCGCTGCGACGCCAGACGCTGATCGATTATGTGGCGAAGCTTCCGGCCTGCGTAATTGCAATGGAAGCCTGTTGTGGCGCGCATCATCTTGGTCGGCTGTTTGCCGCGCGGGGGCACGAGGTTCGGCTGATGTCGCCGGAATATGTGCACCCCTATGTGAAGGCGCAGAAGAACGACGACCGCGATGCCGAAGGGATTGCCGAAGCCGCCTCGCGGCCGACGATGCGCTTTGTCGAACTGAAGAGCCAGGAGCGACTGGACATCCAGACCTTGCACCGGATGCGTTCACGCCTGGTGGCCGAACGGACCAGCCTGATCAATCAGCTTCGCGCCATCCTGCTGGAACGCGGGAGGGTCTTTCCGGCCGGGCGACGCAAGCTCGAGCAAGGCGTTGATGGCTTGCTTGCTGAGGGTGATGACAGCTTGTCTTCCCGTATGAACCAGTTGATCGCGGAGCTACGCGCGGAATGGCAAGAGCTCGACGCGAAGATCGGGGCGCTGAACGGGGAATTTGTCGAGCTGGCGCGCGGTGATGCTGCCATGCGCCGACTGACAGCGATCCCCGGCGTTGGCGTACTCAATGCAACCGCGCTGGTGGCCGCGGTTGGCGATGGGAGCAGCTTCAGCAAGGCCCGCGATCTGGGTGCCTGGCTGGGTCTTGTCCCCCGCCAACACACAACGGGCGGCAAGCCGCGGCTGCTTGGCATCTCCAAGCGCGGCAACACCTATTTACGCACGCTGCTCATTCACGGTGCCCGAGCTGCCTTGCCGTCGCTGGCACAGAGCGACACGCCGCTCGGACACTGGCT
>NZ_JBYSXE010000133.1:0-806 GCF_058781925.1 Sphingobium sp. FW306-1B-F04DB
GACCTCGCAGACAACCGTTGGCCAACGGGAAAAAGGAAGCCTGATGCTCAAATCAATTAGACAACCGTCCGGACACGCCGACATTGCGGACGAAGGTCCGACAAGGCATCAAGCGCCGATGAGTGAAAAGTCTAGCTACAATGCGCTGATGCACGAAGCATGTGTTGTAAGAGGATGGTGCGGGGGCGTGGTCGACGACCAGCCGCTCCACGTCGACATGTTCATCCCTGAGACCGGACCTGTGACCGCTGATCAATTTGTTGACTGGTTGTTTCGAGCAGACGGGATGGACCCACACCAGGATCTCGAGAAGTGGCAGCCGCATAAGGATGCGCTGAAGGACGCGTTCATCCGCCACACGGGCAGCGATGTCGTCAGTGCCGAGCAGCTAAAGTGGGATGTCAGCTAACCCGAACTTCTCGGTCATACAGCGCGCAGGGCGCGCTTCCCGAAACCGGACATGGCAGCTATCCGCGCTTTCCTGCAAAAAGCTGCCTTTCCGAACACGCCGACATTACCGACATTCATCCGGCCAGTTAACTGGTTCGAATGTGGAAGAAGTTGACCTTGGCTGCGGCCATCTTGGCACTGGGCTTGCTCGGCGGATGGTGGCTACGGGGCCAGACGGCGATCGACACGTGCCTCGACATGGGTGGCCAATGGTTGAAGCCGGGCCTGTGCTACGGCGCCACCAAATATCGCTTCGAGTAGAAACGTCCGTTTACCCCGGGTGGATTCAACCGGTCATTGCAACACCTTCTTGAGCCTATCGGCGGGGGTCTCGAAGTCCAATGTTTTTCGAGGGC
>NZ_JBYSXE010000134.1:0-761 GCF_058781925.1 Sphingobium sp. FW306-1B-F04DB
TCTATCCTCCCGCTCCAGCAGGAGCGTGAATCACGCGGGCGGACAAACCTCAAGTCCGTTAATGAGTTTGCGGCCTAATTTCCCATGGTGGCCGCGCCGGCGAAGCCCGAAGTGGCGTCCGATTGCCGGCCCGATGATGGCAGTTGAAAGGCTTTCGCATCGAAAACCCCGTCACGGATGACCGACTTGTCGGCGCTTTACGCCAGCTCCCGACCGCAATGCGCCAGCAGAGGGGGCCGTGGAGCGCCGTCATGTGGAAATCGCGGCCCCCGCCACCGCATATCGGCACGAAATGGAGATTGTCATGACCGAATATCGCAATACGGCTGACGGCCGTCGCGGCCTTATCCCCTGAGGAATATCGCGTGACGCAGCAGAGCGGCACCGAAAGGCCTGACACGGGAAAGTACCTGAACAACAAGGAACCGGGTATCTACGTGGACATCGTCTCGGGCGAGCCGCTGTTTGCCTCTTCCGACAAGTACGAGTCGGGCTGCTGCTGGCCCAGTTTTACCAAGCCGATTGAGCCCGCCAATGTCGCCGAGCTTCGCGATGTCAGCCACGGCATGGTCAGCGGGCCAGCGCCATACGCCAACACGCACTCAGCACAGGCGGCGTCGCCGATCATTTATTCGAGTAGTTGAGCACGCCAGCCAATCAATTGGCTGGCGTTGTGCGGTGGAGCCTGAAAGATCCCATGGCGAGAGGTGGATAGCGGCTGGCGCTGTGGCAGAGTGCGGTTGCTGACCCAAACTCCGTGG
>NZ_JBYSXE010000135.1:0-746 GCF_058781925.1 Sphingobium sp. FW306-1B-F04DB
TTGAGCTGCTGCCGGTTTCGCGGACACCAAGATAGGCTACGCTACCTCAGATTGTTTCTCGAAGTCGATGGGGCTGAGGTACCCCAAGGTCGAGTGCCGGCGCCTCGGATTATAGAAGCGCTCGATATAGTCGAACACGTCGGCCTTGGCCTGGTTGCGCGTGCGATAGACCCTCCTGCCGATACGTTCGGTCTTGAGCGAGGAGAAGAAGCTCTCCATCGCGGCATTGTCCCAGACATTGCCCGAGCGGCTCATTGAACAGGTGACGCCGTTGTCGGCCATCAACCGCTGGAACTGCTCACTGGTATATTGGCTGCCCTGGTCCGAGTGATGCAGCAGGGCATCGGGCTTGCCGCGCCGCCAGATCGCCATGACCAGCGCGTCGGTGACGAGCTGCGCGGTCATCGTGGCGCTCATCGACCAACCCACGACGCGCCTGGAGAAAAGGTCGATGACGGCGGCGACATAGAGCCAGCCCTCGGCGGTCCAGACGTAAGTGAAGTCCGCCACCCACTTCTGGTTGGGGCCATCGGCGCTGAACTGGCGGTCGAGTACGTTGGCGGCGATCACCGAGCGCAGGCCGTCGTCCTTGGGCAAGCCGCGACGGCGTGGCCTTGCACGAAGGCCCTGCTGGCACATCAGCCGCTCGATGCGATGCAGTCCGCAGGAGATGCCTTCGGCGAGCATGTCGTGCCAGACGCGCCGGGCGCCATAGGTGCGGTCGCTGGCAAGGAAGCACTCCCTGA
>NZ_JBYSXE010000136.1:0-728 GCF_058781925.1 Sphingobium sp. FW306-1B-F04DB
GTCGCGTCAGAGCTTGATGAATGGATGACAGCTATTACGTGGCCTGGATGAAGGCTTGAACGGCCGAAATGTCGGCGTTCGCAGCCAGTGATCAGACAGCACCGGCAGACAACAGCGCGACAGTATGGCGGACCTTCGCGCGGTGTCCCACCTTATTGAAGTGATTATGAAGCCCGCAATGGAACGTCTCAAATATTGGGCGCGCAGCATCAAGCGCGATGTGATTGCCTTGTGGCTCGCCGCGCACGATCCTCGCGTTTCCTGGTATGCCAAGGCTGTCGCTTTGGTAGTTGCCGCTTACGCGTTGTCGCCAGTCGACCTGATACCGGATTTTGTGCCGGTGTTTGGGTATCTCGACGACTTGCTGATTGTGCCCCTTGGCATCCTGCTTGCCGTCAAGCTCATACCCGGGCCAGTTATGGTGGACCTTCGTTCCAAAGCACTTGAGCAGCGCAAACCCACGTCAATGGCCGGGTTGATGGCCGTCGTGCTGATTTGGATCGCTGCCACGGCACTGACGATTTGGCTCGTTTGGCCGAACTGGTTGACCGCCAGCGGCTAACGTCGACTTCCCACGGTCAATCCGCGGTTCGAGGTTTCATGAACGTATGTCGGCTTATCCGGTACGGCAAAGTCGCACGGAACGACCGGAATGGCGAAGGATTTCGGGCGCATAAGCGTACGAAATCCTTACATGCAGGAACCCGCGATCCGCGTTCTCTGCGCTA
>NZ_JBYSXE010000137.1:0-725 GCF_058781925.1 Sphingobium sp. FW306-1B-F04DB
GAAACCGGTCATCGTTCTCAATCTGAACGGACGGCTGCAATTGGGAACGGATGATGACCCCACAAACGTCCGAAATGTCGGCGCGAGCTGTCGTGAACTGAGTGAAGCAGCGGGCGCCAGCCCGCGACCCACTTGCGGACATTGCCTTTCGGCTCGATGGTGCGGGCATGACCCAACAGATTCACGCCTACGAGTTTTCAGAGGCGGCGTTTGTCTCAGGCAGCGACCCGATCGTCTGTGTCGCGCCGCTGACCGAACTGCTGTCGTATATGACGCTGGAGGAGATCGACAAAGCGTTTAGCGGATACGCCTCGTATCGCCTAATGCCTTGGATGAAGCGATATGTTGGTGTCTGGGGTCGAAAGAACTGTCAGCGGCTACGACGCTTCCTTCGCGAACGCGGTGCCGACGTTGTTTTGTCTCGCGAGCGTCCGCCGCGCCTCCGACTGACAAGCTACAGGACGCAAGGGACGCGAAACAAGGTCCGATCTCTCACCCAGCTTACCTGACGCCCATAGGCAGCTAGCCACCACTTTTCGGCTATTCGGCGGGGCCAAAGCGCCACTCAAACCCGGTCGACCATTGTCGGCATGGCGCCGATGAACAAACGACGGGTTTCGGGAAGCTCGGCAGGCGGCGCGAATGACCGATATGGCGAAGGATTTCGGGCGCATAAGCGTACGAAATCCTTACATGCAGGAACCCGCGATCCGCGTTCTCTGCGC
>NZ_JBYSXE010000138.1:0-708 GCF_058781925.1 Sphingobium sp. FW306-1B-F04DB
GGGTGGGTGCGCGCGTCCGCGCGCCAAGGGGAGGCGGTTTCTACGCCCCTCCCCCGGCATTGAAGCAATGATAGGCTCGGGCGCGTAACGACTCGCCCGGGCCTTTTCTTATGACCAGATATCTCGCCGCTGCGCTTGCCCTCTTCCCTGTTGCCGCAGCCGCGCAGGCACCGGCGCCCACGGTTCCCGCGGCGGAGCGCGCCGCGATCTTCAAGGCGGCGGATGCCCAACAGCTCGGCGGGCAGTGGTATCTCTGCGCCGACGATCCCAATCGCCAGCCATCGACGATCGACCATTATGCCGATCTCAACGGCGACGGTCGCCCCGAGGCGATCGTCACGGGCGGCGGCACTTTTTGCTATGGCATGGCGGGCACGGGCTTCCAGCTCGTCAGCAAACAGGCGAACGGCAGCTGGAAACTCATCACGGGCGCGATCGGCATGCCCGAATTCCTCGCCACCAAGGGTGTCGGCGGCTGGCCCGACCTTTTGATCGGCGGCCCCGGCTTCTGCTTCCCCGTCCAGCGCTGGAACGGCCGCGAATACGCGCTCAATCGCTTCCAATACGAGGGCAAACCCTGCAAGCCGCCGCGCTGAGGCATTGACCCCATCAAGGGAGTCCATGTCCGCTGTCGACCGAGGACGTGTAAAAACGCGGATTTCGAGGTGCGACGATTGTCATACGAGGCAATCGCACTGCGGAGAGATA
>NZ_JBYSXE010000139.1:0-705 GCF_058781925.1 Sphingobium sp. FW306-1B-F04DB
AAGTCGTCCGATGACCTCGCAGACAACCGTTGGCCAACGGGAAAAAGGAAGCCTGATGCTCAAATCAATTAGACAACGGTCCGGACACGCCGGCATTGCGGACATCGGAAAGCAATGAGATACCGGTGAAATGAGAACACTTTTGGCCTTTGTGCCGACATATCTGCTGTTGGGTTGCACAACGCCTGAAGAGCGCCAACACTACCAGCTTATGGACCGCGTTGAATCGCAAGTGACGCTTCCGCAGGGTGCGGGGCGGCTATCCGAATACGCTCGTCACTACGCGCTTGACGACAAGGGCAACGTTGTCGGGGTTTATGTAGCCGGTCATCAATCTTCAAATTCCGATGAGACCTGCGAGGAGGTGCTTGAGAATTTCACGACACGTGAGGTTCCGTGTGCCGAGAGTGAAAGCACCCCCCTTCCGGCGGGTCGGCGTCAATGGGTGGGGGACACAGACGGCCTGCCGCTCATCTTGGATGGGGGTTGCTCAGTCATCGCAGTCTCTTTTGATCCCAAGACGGATAAGGTGAAGAGCGCCATTTGCAACGGCGTGGCATAGCGTCCGCTTCCCCCGACTTTTCGGACGCTGAGAACCTCGCATACCCACGAAAAAACCGGACTGTCAGGACACGACCCAATATCTGCCCCTCCCTTTCAAGGGAGGGGTAAGGGGTGGGTGTCGCCGTCAGGCGATCAAAACAC
>NZ_JBYSXE010000013.1:0-87811 GCF_058781925.1 Sphingobium sp. FW306-1B-F04DB
ACGGTGTTCCCGGCAGGTCCGGCAGGCTGCCGAGAATGGCCCGTTTTCCAGAGGGGAGCGGCGGCGGAGGGCCGCGGGATCGATCCGTTGGCGCGCTCGCCCGCGCGCTTATGCGGCGGCGGCGAGCGGCGTCGCGCGGAAGCTGATCGCCATCCGGTTATAGGCATTCATCAGGCTGATCGCGATCGTAAGATCGGCAAGGTCCTTGCCCTGGAAATGCTCGCTGACGGCGTCATAGGCGGCCTTTGGCACACCCGTCGAAGCGACAAGCGTCACCTCCTCGGCCCAGGCAAGCGCCGCGCGCTCCTTGTCGGAGAAGATCGCGCCTGCCTCCCGCCATGCAGCGACAAGGACGAGATGCTCCACCGACATGCCTCGCTTGACGAGGTCTCGCGAATGCATGTCGATGCAATATGCACATCCGTTCAGCTGCGACGCGCGAAGATACACCAGATCGATGAGGCGGGCGGGCAGCCCCGACTGCGCGATATGTCCGTAAACCGCCCCCAGCGCTTTCATGCCCGCGGGGGATGCCGCGTTATAGTTCAAACGTTCGCTCATAAGAGACTCCTTGGATTGGGTGATGTTCAGTGGCCGGCGGGCGTGGTCAGCGCCTCGTCGCCCTCGTCCATGATGAAAACCGCGAGCAGCCGGGCGGGCTCGGTCTCGCTCGCATTGTCGCTCACCGCATGATACGCACCGGGCCTCTCGAACCATCCTTCGCCCGCACGATAGACCCGCGCAGGCTCGTCATCGACCTGGCTCCGGATCGCGCCGCTCAGGACGTACGCATAGATGAACGCCGAGCCGGCATGCCGGTGCGGCACCGACTTGCCGTTCGCCGGATATTCGACCAGCCGCGATACCAGGCGCTTGCCCGGTATGTTCGCGATGGCCTGTTCGGCGACGGTATTGGACGTTTCACGGATCGGCGCGCCGTGCGCGAACGCCGCGGTGGTGAACAGCAAAGTCGCGGCAAGCGCCGCACTGGCTGACAAGCGTTTCACAACAGTTCTCCATCAGGTTGATGGGAGGAAATTATGCAGCCGTCGGCCCACAAAACAGATGCAAGAATGCCCTGTTTTTGTGTACCATCGACGCAGGCCAAGCCGCTTGCCGTCGATATCGATCGGGACGCCAAAGTGCCGCTGGCAACGCAGATCTATCAAGGGCTGCGCGCGGGGATCGAAGACGGGACGATCGCGCCCGGCGCCCGGCTGCCTTCCTGGCGCGACCTGTCCGCGCAGCTCGGTGTGGCGCGGGGCACCGTCCGCATCGCATATGAGCGCCTTATCGACGAGCAATATGCGATTGGCATGGGAGCAGCCGGAACGCGGGTCGCAAAGCACCCCTCGTCCCGCCGCATCGAGGCGTGGTCCCCCGAAGCGCCGCCCTTGCCCGATATGTTCCACGGCTTCGGCACGGCACCGCTATCGTTTCAGATGGGTGTGCCCTCACAGGCCACCTTCCCCTTTGTCCTCTGGTCCCGCCTGCTGGCGCGGGGCGCACGGGCCGCCGCAGCCGCACCGGTGGCGTATCCCGATCCCAGAGGTGAGCCGTCGCTTCGCGCCGAGATCGCCGCGTATTTGGCGATCGCGCGGGGAATCCAATGTTCGCCGTCACAGATCCTGATCACTGCAGGATTTTCAGCCGCGCTGGGGTTTGTGGTTCAGGGACTGCGGCTCCAGGGGCAGCAGGCCTGGATGGAAAATCCCGGCTTTCCGCTCACGCGATCGGCGCTGATTGCGTCCGGTCTCGACGTCATTGGCGTGGACGTCGACAAGGAAGGCCTCCAGGTGGCGCGCGGCATCGAGATGGCGCCCGCCGCGGCGCTCGCGGTCGTCACGCCGGGGCAACAGGCCCCGCTCGGCATGACCATGTCGTTGTCACGGCGCCTCGCACTGTTGGGCTGGGCTCAGCAAAATGGCGCGTGGATCATCGAGGACGATTATCTCAGCGAGTTGCAGCTCAAGGGGCGTGCGGCACCCGCGCTGGCATCGCTAGATCAAAATGGTCGCGTGTTGCACGCCGGCAGTTTCAGCAAGACGATCAGCCCCACGTTAAGGCTCGGATTCCTTGTCGTGCCTCCGGACCTCGCACGATCGTTCGGTGACGTCGCGGCCTGCGTGAGACCGGCACCGGCCGCACCGGTCCAGCAGGCCGTCGCCGATTTTCTGCGGGAGGGACATTATCTCCGGCACCTCAGGCGCATGAAGCGCCTCTATCACTCCCAACGGGAGGCGATCACACGTTGCCTCGCAGAGATTCCAGGCAGCAGACTGAAAGTCGCTGCCAACGCTGGCCTTGCAATCGTCACTACGCTGCCATCGGATGCGCGCGACGTCGAAATAGCCCTTAACGCGTTGCCATATGGCCTTGCCCCCGCACCACTTTCACCATGGTATCACGGCGAGACCGCACAGCGGGGGCTGCTGCTGGGTGTGACGAACATCTCGCTGAAAAACCTGGAAGCCGACTGCCGAAGGCTTGCCGAGCTGGCGCGCTAGGCGACTTCGGCGGGTGCGGAAACCTCGCCGTCGCCGTGCAGCGTCAGCAGCGATTCCATAAGCCCCTCGTCGGCGCTCGAGCATACGCCGAGCACGACCGCCTCGTCGCAGCCCTCAGCGGCGATATAGGCGTGGCCCATGTTGGAATCGATATAGATCGACTCGCCCTTGTCCAGCAGCACGGGATCGTAGAATTCGGTGTGGATCTCCACGCTGCCTTCGACAACGTAGATATATTCCTCGCCCGAATGATGGACGAGTTCGCCAAACTCGGCGACCGACTTGGCGCGGATGCGCGTGATAACCGGGATCATCCGTTTCCGGCGGAGCTCGGTGCATAGATAATAATAGTCATAGTTCGGCGTCTCGACGCGGACGGCCTGATCGACAAGGCCGATACTGCGTCGCGCGGTCACGGGCTGGTCGGTCGCCTCGTCGGGTTCGGCGAACAGTTCCGACATGCGCAGGCCGAGCCGCTGGCTCAGCTGGAGCAGCTTGTCATAGGTCAGCGTGAGCCGGTCATGCTCGATCTTGGACAGCGTAGAAACGGGAATTCCAGTCCGGGCGCTCATCTCCTTGAGCGTCCAATCCTCCCGGTGCCGGAGTCCACGGAGAAGCGCACCGAGCGTCGGATTGGCAGTTTTCATGCAGTTCCCAGCGCCTCCTGCGCCCAAGTTGACAATTGTTTCTAATTAGGATCACTATGTCCCATTCAGAACATATCGACAAAGATACTGGCTGTGCTGCGGAGATGCAATCCCGGTGCCAGCCGGTGCCCGGGGAAGGGAGCGTTAGAAATGCGTTCGATCAAGCTTTTGGCGGCTGCGGCCCTGTTGCTCGCGGGCGGTGTCACCGCCGCGCAGCAGGGAACAAGCCTTGTACCGTCACCGACTGCGAAGCCGGCCGTGGCGGCGGCGTCGGGTCCGGCGACACCGCAGGCCCAGCGTGCGCTCAGCAAGGAGGACGTCGACAACTGGCTCGACGGCTACATGCCCTATGCGCTCAAGACGGGCGATATCGCGGGCGCCGTCGTTGTCGTCGTCAAGGGCGGCCAGATCCTGACCCAGCGTGGTTTCGGCTATGCCAACGTGGAAAAGCGCACGCCGGTTGATCCCGACCGGACGCTCTTCCGTCCCGGTTCGGTGTCAAAGCTCGTCACCTGGACCGCGGTGATGCAGCTGGTCGAACAGGGCAAGATCGACCTCGACGCGGACGTCAACGCCTATCTCGATTTCAAGATTCCCCCCAAGGACCGCAAGCCCGCGACGATGCGGCAGGTCCTGCAGCATACGGCAGGGTTCGAGGATCATGCCAAGGACATCATGTTCACTGATCCCGCCAATCTGCCTTCTCTGGCGGACTATTCGCGCAATGCGCTGCCCAAGCGGATCTACACGCCCGGCACGACGCCATCCTATTCCAACTATGCGACGACGCTCGCGGGCTATGTCGTCGAACGCGTTTCGGGCCAGCCCTTCGACGACTATGTCGAACAGCATATCTTCAAGCCGCTCGGCATGACGCGATCGACCTTCCGCCAGCCGCTGCCCAAGTCGCTCGCGCCGCTTATGGCAACGGGTTACGACGTGGCTTCGGGTGAGCCCGGCAAGTTCGAGATCGTCGGACCCGCGCCCGCGGGCAGCCTGTCCTCGCCGGGCACCGACATGGCGCGATTCATGATCGCGCATCTCAATCAGGGTGCAGGGCTGATGAAGCCCGAAACCGCCCAACTGATGCATGACAGCCCGTTCACGCTGCTGCCGCCGCTCAACCGCATGGAGCTCGGCTTCTTCGAGACGAACCTCAATGGTCGCCAGGTGATCGCGCATCTCGGAGATACCAGGGCGTTCCATACCTCGCTGCATCTCTTCATGAACGAGAATGTCGGCTTCTACGTGTCTTTCAACAGCGCTGGTGCGCGGGGCGCAGTGGGTGGTCTGCGCGGCGCGCTCTTCCAGGATTTCGCGGATCGCTATTTCCCGTCGATCACGCCCGCCGATGGCAAAATCGACGCAAAGACCGCGGCCGAGCACGCGAAGCTGATGACGGGGCTGTGGCGGAACAGCCGCCGCGAGGAATCCAATTTCCTCGCGATAGCCGGCCTCCTCGGTCAGACCGAGGTTTCGGTCAACGCCAAGGGCGAGCTGGTCATCCCCGCGCTCACCGGGCTCAACAAGGCGCCGCGCAAATGGGTCGAGATCGCACCCTTTGTCTGGCGCGATGTGAACAGCCATGACCGGCTTGCCGCGAAGGTGGTCGACGGCAAGGTGGTGCGCTGGAGCATGGACGGCGTGTCGCCCTTCATGGTGTTCGACCGCGTCCCCGCCTCCAAATCGGCGTCGTGGATCCTGCCGCTGCTCTACACCAGCCTCGGTATCCTGCTGCTGACGCTGATCCAGTGGCCGGTGGCTGCACTTGTGCGCCGCCACTACAAGGCGCCGCTCGCGCTCGAAGGCCGCGAACGGCTGGCATATCGCGGCGTTCGCATCGGCTCGGGCCTGGTGCTTGCGGTCCTTGCCGGCTGGATGGTCGGCTTCACCAGGCTGATGGGCGACTTCAACCTGATGACTTCGGCATCCGACTGGTGGCTGTGGACGCTCCAGATCCTCGGGCTCGTCGTTTTCGTCGGCGGCGTGGCGGTTGCAGGTTGGAACCTGTGGCTTGCGTTCAAGGGCAAGCGTCGCTGGACGGGCAAGCTGTGGGCGGCACTGCTGCTGCTGTCGATGCTTACCGTCCTCTACGTTGCCTGGAGCTTTGGCCTTCTCGCGATGACGGTGCATTACTGATGACAAAACTGCGATTGAATGTTGCCACCGAGGCGCTCGCGCTCGCGTCGCCTTTCCGGATTTCGGGTCACGTCTTCGAGACCTGCGACTGCATCGTCGTCACACTCGACGACGGCATGCATCAGGGGCGGGGGGAAGCCTCGGGCGTCTATTATCTTAATGACGACGTGCCCCACATGCTGGCTGCAATCGAGGGTGCCCGTGCCGCGGTCGAGGCGGGGGTGTCGCGCGAGGAATTGCGTGCGGTCCTTCCGGCAGGCGGGGCGCGCAACGCGATCGACGCGGCGCTCTGGGAACTCGAGTCCAGGCGCTCGGGCAAGCCCGTCTGGGCGCTGGCCGGTATTGCCGAGCCGCGCCCCGTCGTGACCACCTTTACGCTGGGCGCCGATGAACCCGCGACAATGGCGGAGGGCGCGAAGCGCTTTGCGCAGGCGCGTTCCATCAAGGTCAAGCTCACTGGCGATCTCGACCTCGATATCGCGCGCGTGCGGGCGATCCGCGCCGCACGGCCCGATGTCTGGCTGGGCGTCGATGCCAATCAGGGCTTCGCTATCGGCGAACTCGACGCGCTGGTTGACGCGATGGTTGCGGCCGATGTGTCGCTGATCGAGCAGCCGCTCGCACGCGGTCGCGAAGCCGATCTCGACGGCTTCACCTCGCCCATTCCGATCGCCGCCGACGAAAGCGCGCTGACGGTCGACGACGTTGCCGGCCTTGTCGGGCGCTTCGAAATGTTCAACATTAAGCTCGACAAATGCGGGGGGCTCACCGAGGGGCTCATGATCGCGCGTGCCGCACGCGAGGCGGGCCTTGGCGTCATGGTCGGCAACATGGTCTGCACAAGCCTCGGCATGGCGCCCGGCTTCGTGCTCGGCCAGCTCTGCGACATATGCGACCTCGATGGTCCGATCTTCCTCAAACAGGATCGTTCGCCGAGCATCGTCTATCGTGATGGCACCGCCTGGTGCGACGAAGCCATATGGGGCGCGGAGGCCGTTGCCGCGGCATGACCGAAACCGGTCCACGGCCCTGGTTCGGGCAGCCGCGCGGGCTCACCATCCTGTTCCTCACCAACATGTGGGAACAGTTTTCCTATTACGGAATGCGGGCGCTGCTGGTCTATTACATGACCAAGCAGCTCCTGCTGAGTCAGGGCCATTCGTCCTTCGTCTATGGCGCCTATACCGCATGCGCCTATTTCACGCCGATCGTCGGGGGCGTGATCGCCGACCGGCTGCTCGGCAAGCGTCGCGCGGTCGTGCTCGGCGCGAGCATCATGGCGGCGGGCCATTTCATGATGGCCTTCGAGCCGCTCTTCTATGTCGCGCTCGCCACCATCGCGCTGGGCAACGGCCTGTTCCTCCCGAGCCTCCCGAGCCAGATCAACGATCTCTATACGGCCGGCGATCCGCGCCGGAGCTGGGCGTACAATGTCTATTATGTCGGTGTGAACATCGGCGGGTTCCTTGCGCCGCTGATCTGCGGGACGCTCGGCGAGTTCTATGGCTGGCATTACGGCTTCGGCGCGGCAGGGTTCGGGATGCTGGCCGGATTGCTGATCTATCTCTGGGGCCAGCGCTATCTGCCGCCGGAGCAATTGCGAACGCCGTCGCAGCAGCACCGGGCGATGCGCTGGGCTGATCATCGACGCACATTCGTGGTGCTGCTCACGATCGGCCTTTCTGTCACCGTGTTCCGAGGTGCTTATGAGCAGGCGGGCAACACCGTCGCGCTCTGGGCCGACAGCGGCGTCGATCGCATGGCGGGCGGGCTGGTGATCCCGATGACGTGGTTCCAGTCGCTCAACCCGCTGCTCGTCATGCTGATGACGCCGCTGCTGCTGGTCTACTGGCGCCGCAGCGCGGACGCGGGGCGTGACGCCTCCCCCCGCGCCGCATGGCCACGGGCGCGCTGGTGGTCGCGGGCGCCTATCTGCTGCTCGCGCTCGTCGTCTGGACGGGCGGCGGTGCGCGTGCGAGCTGGCTGTGGCTCGTGGCGTTCTTCGGCATTTTCACCTTCGGCGAATTGCTGATCCTGCCGACGGGACTGGGCCTGTTCGCGCAGATCGCGCCGCCGCGGCTGGGAGCGACCACGGTTGCGGCGTGGTATCTGGCGATCTTCACGGGCAGCCTTTCGGCGGGGCTGGTCGGCATGCTGTGGAGCCATATGGGCCCCGCGCCCTATTTCGCGCTGCTCGCAGTGATCGCCACGGCCGCTGCAGGCCTGTTACGGGCGCTTGATCGCATGGTGCTCAGCGTCGACCCCACCGCGACGACCGAAATCAATTGACAGTTCTCCAATTAGGACAATATCGTCCCGCTTCGGAAAACAAACGAGAGTGGTGCACCGCGCGGCCAATATTGGTGCATGCGTGACCCCGCCGGATACCGGAGCGGCCCAAAGGCCCGCGACAAAGGGGAAGGCCATGACCAGTAGAAAGCAGCTCGACCGCCAACCGTCGGCGCGCTTCGCCGATTGCATGGCGTTCTGACGAGAGCGCCGATGACACGCGACCCATCCACAGGCGCCGATGCGTTGCCACAGCCCTATCTGCTGTTCCTCGGAGACACGACCGAGCCCGGCTTTGCCAAGACCGCCTTCGGTCTGCGCGACTGGGCGGGAGACCGGTGCATTGGCGAGTTCGCGCTCGCCGGCGCCACCGTCTCGGCGGGATTACCCTGGCTCTCCCCTGCGCAGGCACGCGCGATCGGCGCACGCGCGCTGGTGATTGGCGTAGCCAATACCGGCGGCGTCATTCCCGAGAGCTGGATCGGTGCGCTGGTGGAAGCGCTTGAGGCCGGCCTCGACCTGATCAGCGGCATGCACGCCAAGCTCGCGGATATTCCCAATTTGCGCAGCTCCGCCGAGCGGCTGGGCCGCCGGCTAATCGACATCCGTACGCCACCCCCCGGAATAAAAGTCGCGACTGGCGCGAAGCGCAGCGGCAAGCGACTGCTGACAGTCGGCACCGATTGTGCGTTGGGCAAGAAATACACGGCGCTGGCGATCGCCCGCGGATTCCAGGCGCGCGGCATCGACGCAACCTTCCGCGCGACCGGTCAGACGGGAATCATGATCGCGGGTGCAGGCATGCCGATGGATGCCGTGGTCGCCGATTTCGTCGCCGGCGCCGCGGAAATGCTGAGCCCCGCCGCTGCGACCGATCACTGGGATGTCATCGAGGGGCAGGGATCGCTCTTCCACCCCGCCTATGCCGGCGTCTCGCTCGGGCTGCTCCATGGCAGCCAGCCCGACGTCTTCGTCGTGTGCCACGAAGCCGGACGCACCGACATGCTGGGCACCGCAGGTTACACGCTTCCTTCGATCGCGGCGGTGATCGAACAGACGCTCGCGCTCGGGCGGCTGACCAGCCCCGCAATCCGCTGCGCCGGGATCAGCCTGAATACGGCATCGCTCAACCCCGAACAGGCGGCGCACGAAATTGCCACCCACGCCGCCCGGATCGGCCTGCCCGTCGCGGATCCGATCCGTGGGGGCGCTCCTTTTGATCGTCTTCTGGAGGTCTGTCTCTCATGATCCCCGCAGTAGATACCGGTCGTTCCACATGGTTTCAGCGCTTCCTGCTCCCCGGCTTCGCTTTCAAGGCGGTGATCATCGGCGGGGGCTATGCCACGGGCCGCGAACTCGCCGAATTCTTCCTGCCGAGCGGCCCGTGGGGCGGGCTCGCCGCGATGCTGCTCGCGACGCTGGTCTGGAGCCTGATCGCCACGCTGACCTTCCTCTTTGCGCGGTTGACCGGCGCACGCGACTATCGCAGCTTCTTTCAGGAACTGCTGGGGCGGGGATGGGTGATCTTCGAGGTCGCCTATCTGCTGTTCATCATGCTGATCCTCGCGGTGTTCGGTGCGGCGGCCGGCGCGATCAGCGAGGCCGCCTTCGGCCTGCCGCCGATTGCGGGCACACTCGCCCTGATGACGGGCATCGCGGCGTTCGCCACCTTCGGCAATGCCTCGGTCGAGGCGCTGTTCAAATGGGTATCGATCCTGCTCTACGGCGTTTACGCCGTCTTCCTCGTGCTTGCGCTGAGCAGCTTCGGTGACCGCATCCTCGCGGGCTTCGCGCAGTCGGTTCCGACCGACGGCTGGGCGCTCGGCGGCATCACCTATGCCAGCTACAACATCATCGGCGCGGTGGTCATCCTCCCCGTCGTGCGCCATCTGACCAGCACGCGCGACGCGGTCGTCGCGGGCGTGATCGCGGGCCCGCTCGCGATGATCCCCGCGGTGATATTCTTCTCGTGCATGGTCGCCTTCTACCCGGGGATCGCGAGCGAGACGCTGCCCTCCGACTATCTGCTCGGACAGCTCAACAACCCCGTATTCCACTTCATCTTCCAGCTGATGATCTTCTCCGCACTGCTCGAAAGCGGCACAGGCGCAGTCCATGCGGTCAACGAGCGCGTCGCCGCGGCCTGGCAGGTCCGGCGGGGTGTCGCGCTGGGCGATTCGGCGCGGCTGGGCATCGCGCTCGTGCTCCTCATCGGCTGCATGCTGCTCGCCGATCGCTTCGGTCTCGTTGCGCTCATCGCCAATGGCTACCGCGCGCTCGCATACATTTTCCTCGCCGTTTACGTCCTGCCCCTGCTGACGCTTGGCGTCCTGCGGATGTGCCGCAGTCGCCCACTTGTTCCGGAGGTCCAATGAAAAAGCTGATCCTCACATTCGCGCTTGCCTCGACCCCGCTTGCCGCGGCGCCGCCACCCGACTTCGACGCGCGCGTGGAACAGGTCCGCAAGTCCGCGGGCGTTCCGGGCATGGCGATTGCCATCGTCGAGGACGGCAAGACCGTGCTCGCCAGGGGCTATGGCGAAAAGAAGCTCGGGTCCAATGATCCAGTGACGCCCAACACGATCTTCCCGACGGGCTCGACGGGCAAGGCGGTTACGGTCGCGGCGCTGGCGACGCTTGTCGATCAGGGGAGAATCAAGTGGGATGACAAGGTGATCGATCACCTGCCCTGGTTCCAGATGTGGGATTCGTGGGTGACGCGCGAGATGACGATCCGCGACCTTCTCGTCCACCGCAGCGGCCTCGACCTCGGCGCGGGCGATCTGCTGTTCGTTCCGCGCAGCAATCTCTCGCGCAAGGAAGCCGTGCAGCGCCTGCGCTACATCAAGCCCGCGACGAGTTTCCGCAGCGGCTATGCCTATGACAACATCCTCTACATGGTCGCCGGCCAGCTCATCGAGGAGGTCACCGGCCAGACCTGGGAAGACTATGTTGCGCAGCATGTCTTCAAGCCGGCGGGCATGCTCGCCTCGACCAGCGACGATGCGAAGCGCTTCGCGACCGCCGACCGTGCGATGCCGCACGCGCGGATGAATGCCGGGCTTCGCGGCGCGGGCGACCAGGAACCGCTCAACGAGCGCGACGAACTCGCGCGCAATGCTGCGCCCGCGGGCGGGCTCGCGGTCAGCGCCGCCGATATGGCGAAGTGGCTCACGATCCAGCTCGCGCATGGCAAGCTCCCCGGCGGCGGCCAGCTCTTCAGCGCGGCGCAGGCCGCCGAGATGTGGAAGCCCATGGTTCTTCAGCCGGGCGGGCCACGCCCCGAAAGCCTGAAGCTCACCCAGTCGATGTTCGAGACCTATGCGCTCGGCTGGACGGTGCAGGACTATCGCGGCGCCAAGATCGTCTGGCATGGCGGGGCGGTATTCGGCTTCCTGACCGCGGTCGTGCTGCTGCCCGAGAAGAATGTGGGCTTCTCGATCGAGATCAACAGCGAGGACGGCCACGCCATCCGCGGTTTGATGTACGAGCTGCTAGATCACTATCTCGGCTATCCGCGCGAGGACTGGCCCGCCAAATATGCCGAGGTCAAAAAGCAGTCGGTCGCCAAGGGGCTCGCGCTGTACAAGGCCACCGCGGCCAAGCCGGCAGGCATCGGCCCCGCGCTTTCGCTCGATCGCTATGCCGGTACCTTCAGCGATGCCTGGTATGGGAATATCGTCGTCGGGCAGGACAAGGCGGGGCTGACGATCGATTTCAAGTCGACCCCGCGCATGGGCGGCCGGCTTGAGCATTTCCAGTACGACACCTTCATCACCCGGTTCGACGACAAGACGATCGAGCCTGCCTATGTGACCTTCGGGCTCAATGCCGATGGCAAGGTGGAGCGCGTGACGATGAAGGCGGTCTCCCCGCTTGCCGATTTCAGCTACGACTATCACGATCTGCTCTTCACACCCGCGGCTTCAGCGGCGAAGAATGCGTCATCGAAATAGGTCCCTCAAGAACCAAGGAAATCAGTGTGGTCGCCAAGTTCGCGAAGAGTGCCCGATATCTGTTCACCACCGCGATGCTCGTGGCCATCGCGCAGCCGGCGCATGCCGAGAGCTATGAAGCGCGTGTCGCGCGGGTGCTCAAGGCCACGCCGTTGATCGACGGTCACAATGACTGGCCCGAGGCGCTACGCGAGCGCGAGGGCGAAGGGCGGTGGACGATCGACCTCACGCGCGGTCTCGATGGCAAGCCGGTTCCCTACAACACCGATATCGAACGGCTGCGCCGCGGCATGGTGGGCGGTCAGTTCTGGTCGGTTTATGTCTCCGCGGATCTGCCGGGCCTCGAACAGGTCAAGGAGACGCTCGAGCAGATCGACTATGTGCGCACCATGGCCGCGCGCTATCCCAACGACTTCGCGATCGCGCGGACCGCCGAAGATGTCCGGCGCATTCACGCTTCGGGTCGGATCGCCTCGCTGATCGGCGTCGAGGGGGGCGGCCAGATCGACGGCAGCCTGTCGGTGCTGCGCGCCTATCGCGATCTGGGGGCGGGCTATCTCACGCTCTCCCATTCACGGACGATCGCGTGGGCCGACTCCGCAACCGACAATCCCAAGCATGACGGGCTGACCCCGTTCGGCGAAAAGGTGGTGCACGAGCTCAACCGGCTCGGCGTGCTCGTCGATCTCAGCCATGTCAGCGAGGCGACGATGAAGGACGCGCTGCGCGTTTCGCGCGCACCCGTGATCTATTCGCACTCCAATGCGCGTGCGCTCAACGACCATCCGCGCAACGTGTCCGACGAGGTGCTCAGGCTCGTCGCGGCGAATGGCGGCGTGGTCATGGTCAACTACGCCAACATCTACATATCCGACGCCTATCGGCGCTGGTCGGCCGATGCCGCCGCGGAGAAGACGCGGCTGAACGCGCCCCCCTTTGGCGGGCTCTATATCGGTCAGGCCGACAAGGCCGCGGCGGCGTTCGCGCAGTGGGAAAAGAAGCATCCCGCGCCCAAGGTGACGCTCGCGCAGGTAGCCGATCATATCGAACATATCGCGCGCGTCGCGGGCGTCGATCATGTCGGGCTGGGGTCGGACTTCGACGGCGTCGGTAACAACCTTCCGCAAGGGCTCGGAGACGTCGCGACCTATCCCGCGCTGCTCGCCGAACTGATGCGGCGAGGGTGGAGCGACACCGATGTCGCCAAGCTCGCGGGTGAGAATGTGCTGCGCGTCATGGCGGCGGCCGAGAAGGTCGCCGCATCGATGGCCAACGAGCCGCCGGCATCGGGAGAGGCTGCGACCGCAGCCAAGGGTCAGTAGGTCGGGACGAACGCCATGCTCCAGGGCTTGCCGCCCTGGTGTCGTGTCGATTGAAACCCGCCAAATAGCCGCAGAGTAACTACCGGCACCAGCACGCGTGCGCGCTCGCTCATCGCGGGCGTGGCGGTGTGCTGCGACGTCACCGCCAGCTGTGCGTCGCGTGGCGCCGGCAAGCGAGATTCCCCGCAATCCAAGAATATGGGGCGGCGTGGATCCACGCCGCCCCATGTTGAAGCATCCAGATGCCGGCGAAGCTGCCGCCGGCGGACAGCCCGCGTCAGAACTTCACGCGGGCGCCGGCCGAGAAGTAGGTGCCGACGATGTCATAATGCGGGTTGCCCGCGGCCGAGATCGGCGGGGCGACGTCGAACACATTGTTGACGTTGCCGAACAGCGTGAACTTGTCGGCCACGTTGAACCGCACGCCCAGATCGACATAAGTCCGCGATCCGATCTCGTTGTTGACCAGCGTGGTCAGCAGGTGGTTGTAGAGGCCGCCATCGACATAACGTACGCGCGCGTCCACCGCGACGTCCTCATCCTGATAGCCTGCGCTGAGTGTGGCGCGCCACTTGGGCATGCCGTTTGCGGTGGCGTCGCCGACGTCGCCGGCGCTGTCGATCCGGGTCAGGCCGGTGTCGAAGATGAACCGGTCGATATAGGTCGCGAGCGCACGGAAGCGGAGCGTGCCGGGCATGTCCACGTCGAGTTGAGACAACGGAAGCGAATAGGATGCTTCGATATCGACCCCGCGCGTCGCGAAGCTCG
Organism: Sphingobium sp. FW306-1B-F04DB; assembly: GCF_058781925.1. NCBI lineage: Bacteria > Pseudomonadati > Pseudomonadota > Alphaproteobacteria > Sphingomonadales > Sphingobiaceae > Sphingobium > Sphingobium sp. FW306-1B-F04DB. The sequence continues at coordinate 13,628 of NZ_JBYSXE010000013.1, forward strand.
CAATATTCTGCGCGTTCGAGAACACGGTTTCGACCGTCTGGGTAGTCGGATTGCGGATCACGCGATCGCAGGCCGCCTGGCTTCCCCTGTTACAGGCAAGCGTCAGGTTGGACGCCGAAAGGGTGGTGATCGCGCCGCCTATGTCGATGTCGTAATAATCGACCGAGAGGTTGAAGCCGGGGAAGAATTTGGGCGAGAAGGTCGCGCCCACGGCCAATGTCTTGCTGACCTCGGGCTCGAGCTCGGGATTGCCACCGCTATAGGTCGTGACCGTCTGCGGCGTGGCGCTGTAGCCGGGGGTCCCGGTTCGTCCCGCAGAATCCTGATCGACCAGCGGGCCGACGTTGATCCGCCGGACCGCGAACAGATCGGCGACACCCGGCGAACGGATATCGCGCGAACGCGTCACGCGCAGCAGAATGTCGTCGAACAGGCGCACGGTGCCGCCCGCCTTCCACGACCAGATTCCGCCGCTGTTGCTGTAGTGCGAATAGCGCGCGGCGCCGTTGAGATCGACCTTGACGTCGTCGATATCGACCAGCGGCAGCGCGAGTTCGGCGAAGCCTTCCTGGACGTCGAATCCGCCCGAAAGATCGCTGGTGAAGACGGGAAGCGCGAAGATACCCGCGACCGCATCGGCATTGCGCGACGAGGATTGCTCTTCCCAGCGCGCCTCGGCGCCGATCGCGAGCGTCACCGGTCCGGCCCAGAGCGAGAAGATATCGCCCTGAATCTCGGCACCTGCGGAATCAAGCTTGGTCACCGACAGCGATTGCTGCGTACCCGTGACATAATCGACCGCCTCCGCCGAGGCGTTGAACCGCCCGAACGGGTTGAGCGGGCGGCATGCCGGGTCGTCGTTGGTGGTGATGGCGTCGGCATTGACCGCGCAGACGATCTGCCCGCCGCTCGATACCGCGTTGAGCGCCTTGGTGAAGTTGGCACCGATCCGGGAATTTTCGAGTTTCTGATCGCTGTGCACTTCGCCATGGCTGTAGTGCGCGTTGTACTTGAAGCCGTTGCCGAACGTGCCATCGATCCCGATCGCACCTTCGATGTTCTCGCGAACGGTGTCGAATCGCATGAACAGGATGTCATTGAACACGCGACCCAGCGTGAAGCTGGTCTGCCCTGCCGCCGCGAGCTGGTTGCGGATCGTCGTGGACAGATAGGGGTTGGTCGCCTGGATCGTCAGCGGTGCGACGGTGAAGTCGGGCAGGAAGCGCGCGTCGGTGGTGGAGCGGCCATAGGTAAAGTCCGCCCAGACAGTCGCGCCGCCGAGATCGTAGCTGGCGCGGGCGTAGGTGCTCAACCGCTCGAAGGGGGTGGCGGCATTGATGTCGTCATAGAGGCCGATGCCGTCTTCGCCCCCGATCATCTGTGCCGGGAATGCTGCGGTGCCGAGCGGCGTGCCGTCGAGCCGCGTGCCGCCGCGGAAGGCCCGCAACGTGCCATCCTGATTGAAGATCTGGCCGGCGAGAACGCCGGTGGTGATCAGGCCTTGGGCGGCAAGATTGCCGTAGTTCACGTCGCGCGTCAGACGCGTCGACAGATCGGTGAGGCTGGACGGATTGGTCCGGACGATCGCCGCGCTGCCCAGGTTACGGCGCGAGTTGCGATCGAGGATGCCCTTGTCCTCAATATAGTCGGCGCCGATCATGAAATGGCCGTCGCCGCCCGCGAAATGCGTGCCGAAGCTCGCGTCGAACCCGTATCGCGTCCCGTCGCCGCGCGAAGAGATGCCAGTCTGGGCACCGACCGATATGCCCTCGAGATCATCCTTGAGAATGATGTTGACCACGCCCGCAACGGCGCCCGAGCCCCAGGCCGCCGACGCACCGCCGGTGACCACCTCGACCCGCTCGACGAGATTGGTGGGCACGAAGTTCAGGTTGTTTTCGCCGACGAAGCGGCGGCCGTTCAGCAGCGTCAGGGTTCGCGAAATGCCGAGGCCGCGCAGATCGACGGGCGCGGTGCCGGTCGACGTGTTGCCGTTCGACACTTGCGGCGTGACGGACTGCCGGAATTGCGGCTGATCATTCAGCACTTGCTGGATGTTGGGCCTTGCACCTTCGCGGAGTTCGACGTCGCCGATTACCGTCGTGGGCGTGGGCTGGTCGAAGCCCGCCTTGGCGATGCGCGATCCGGTCACGACGATTTCGCCGTCATTCTCGGCGCTGTCGGACTCCGGTGCCGGTGTCGTCTGTGCAAAAGCACTCGTGCTTGCGAGCAGGGCCATGGCCAAGGTTGCCGTGCGGCTGGCTTGGCGGATGTTGTTTTTCAAACTGTTGCTGACGCGCATCGAGTGGTCCCCCTTGATCATTGTCATGCCGATTCGACCAGACCGGTCTCTCCCTTTGAGACATCAATCTGTCATATGATCCTGATTAGGACAACAATAATATTATCGGAAAACCATTTGTCGTTTAGGATTGCGTTTGCGCAATCCGGTTCTGACCATCCAGAAGCTGCAATCTGCGCGTACGCGTCGGCTTGGCGGGCGGGCGAGGTCGTGCCGGCTGCGGCTATTTGCCGCTCTCGCGGATGCGGGCGCGCGCGTTTCCATTCAGGACAGTGTCCACGTCACCAAGGCTGATGGCGATCTGTGGCTTTGCGGCTTTCTCGATCGTGAGCGTGACGGGCTGAATCATTCCCGTCCGGTCGCGCAGCACCGCGGTGACGCTCGCCCAGCCGGACGCGGTCTGGTCGTCCCGAAGCGCTCGGCGGTCCATGTCGTGCCCGATCGATCGTCACGCAGTGTCAGTCGGCTGCCCGACAGGCGAGCGCCGCTGTCCTGCGCGATCGCGAAACTGACGGAATATCGCAGGTCCCCGCCAGCGACGGCGCCCTTGCCCGAAATGCTGCGCTTGCTGTTTGCAGCCGTCATCTTGCGACTGGGCATATGCGCGGTGCGCAGTATCGCGCAAGCGCAGCGCTCAGAGCCTTGCGATCTCGTATCGGCCGGTGCGGGGCGTGGCGCCCGAAACGCCCGCGCGCGGCGGTGACGACACACACCATCGACGTCCTCCCTTTTTTCGCACAACGCGCTCAATCGGGACGCGCTGTCAAGATCGGGACATTATTTCCCTGCAGGCGCGATTTTTCGGCTTCTTTTACCCAAAAGCACGGCGGTCAGCTGCAAACATAAGAAAAAATTCTGTGATTAAAGTGCGCATTATGTGGCATTTGGCCGGCAAACGGGCATATTTTGCCAAGCGCCGATTTCCGAGTTGACCATTTCCTTTTGGGACAATAGTGTCCCAATCAGAAACCAACGGGAGTCTGCATGCCTGCACTATCTCGCCGCCAAGCGCTTGCCGCCGCGTTGGCCGCCGCCGCTGCCGCACCTTTTGCGTCGCGCGCCGCCGCGCCTGCGAAGCTCGCTCCGCCGCCCAAGGGCTATTCGCGCCGTTCGGTCGACCTGGTTCGCGAATCGCTCGTGATCGACATGCTCGCCCCGCTCAAGATCGAGATGGGGCCGGAATTCTATGCAGCGCCATTGAGCGAGAAGGATGCGATGGAGTTCCGCAACTGCGGAATCACCGGCTTCCATCACGCGGTGGGGCTTGGGGGCTCGAACGCCAAGGAGCAGGCGCTCAGCTTCTTCGCGATCTGGGGCAATTATGTCGCACGCAACTCGCACGTCTTCACAGCGGTCGGCAAGGCGGCGGACCTGACGCGCGCCAAGACAGACGGCAAATGCGCGGTCATCATGGGGCTGCAGAATTCGGATCACTTCCAGCGCGTCGACGACGTCAAGTTCTTCTATGAGCTGGGGCAGCGTTGTTCGCAGCTGACCTACAACTCGCAGAACCGCATCGGCTCGGGATCGACCGACCGCGTGGACGGTGGCGTCAGTGATTTCGGCGCCGCGATCATCGAGGCGATGAACAAGGTGGGCATGCTCGTCGACGTGTCGCACTCGGGCGACCGCACGACTCTCGACGCGATCGCCATTTCCAGGAACCCGATCGCGATCACGCACAGCAACTGCCGCGCGCTGATCAACCATCCGCGTGTCAAGACCGACGAGGCGATCAAGGCGCTCGCGGCGAAGGGCGGGGTGATGGGCATCACCGGTGTCCGCAACTTCGTGAGCAAGGCCGACCCGACCACCGTCGTCCAGATCGTCGATCACATCGACCATGTCGCCAAGCTGGTGGGGATCGAGCATGTCGGCATCGGCTCGGACGCCGATCTCAACGGCTATGACGACGTCTCGCCCGAGATGAACAAGCAACTGCGCGGCGCGTACAAGGACAGTTATGCCTTCCGCGACAAGATCGACGTCGACGGCTTCGATCACCCCTACAAGGTCTATGACCTCACCGAAGAGCTGATCCGGCGCAAATATTCCGACACCAATATCAAGGCCGTGCTCGGCGGCAATTTTCAGCGCCTGCTCGCAGCCACCTGGGGTGGCTGAGCGCAACCATGAATCCCTACGCAGGACCTACCCGATGAAGATCGACATTCCGTTCGATCGCGCCGCGAGCGCGATGGTGTTGCCGCAACCCTATCTGCTTTTCCTCGGCGACACGACCGAACGCGCCTTTGCCAAGACCGCCTTCGGACTGCGCGACTGGGCTGCCGACAAATGTGTCGGAGAATTCACGCTTGAAGGCGCATCGGTCACGACCGGCCTGACGCATCTCACCCCGCACGAAGCTGCCGCCAGCGGCGCGCGAGCACTGGTGATCGGCGTCGCCAACAGCGGCGGCGTGATCCCTGAAAGCTGGCGCGCCGCGCTGTTCGATGCGCTCGAGGCGGGGCTCGACATCGTCAGCGGCATGCATGCGCGGCTGACCGACATACCTGGACTGGCCGACAGGGCCGAGACGCTCGGGCGCCAGCTGATCGACGTCCGTTCGCCGCCTGCGGGAATCCCCGTTGGTACCGGACGCAAGCGCAGCGGCCTGCGGTTGCTCACGGTCGGCACCGACTGCGCGCTCGGCAAGAAATACACCGCCATCGCGCTCGCGCGCGCCTTTGCCGAGCGTGGCGTCAACGCCGATTTCCGGGCGACGGGCCAGACCGGGATCATGATCGCGGGCGGCGGGATGCCGATGGACGCAATCGTGTCCGATTTCGAGGCTGGCGCCGCCGAACTGCTTTCACCCGATGCCGCGCCTGATCACTGGGACGTGATCGAGGGGCAGGGGTCGCTGTTCCACCCCGCCTATGCGGCGGTGTCGCTCGGCCTGCTGCACGGCAGCCAGCCCGATGTGGTAGTCGTTTGCCACGAACCGGGCCGCACCGATGTGCTGGGCGCCCCGGGCTATCGCCTGCCCAGCATCGAGGAGACGATCGAGGCGACGCTGCTGCTGGGACGGCGCACAAATCCCGCGATCCGCTGCGCCGGCGTTTCGCTCAACACGTCGAGCCTCGGTGATGCCGAGGCGGCCGAATTGATCGCGCGCGAGAGCGAGCGGCTTGGAATTCCCGTCGCCGATCCAGTCCGGGGCGGCTCCGCCTTTGCGCGGCTGGTGGATCATTGCCTGAAAGCCGGGCAATGACGGGGGTCCGCCGAGCGCGACGCCTCGCAGCCGCGGCGCTGGCCGTGCTGTTGCTCCCGGGGGCGTCGGCGCCGGCGGACTATGACATCGTGATCCGCGGCGGACGCGTGCTCGACGGTGCGGGCAATCCGTGGGTTACCGCCGATGTCGCGATCAGGAACGGCGTGATCGTCCGTGTCGGCAGGGTCGAGGGCAAGGGCACGCGCGAGATCGATGCGCGCAACCGCTATGTCGCGCCCGGTTTCATCGACATGATGGACCAGTCGGGCGGCGTGCTGCTGCGCAACGGCGGCGCCGAAAACAAGATACGCATGGGCGTGACCACGCTTATTGGCGGCGAGGGTGGAACGCCTGTACCCGCCGCGGAGATCGCCAACTATTTCGGGCGGCTCGAGCAAGGGGGCATTGCGGTCAATTTCGGCACCTATTACAGCGCCGCGCAGGCGCGCGTGAAGGTGATGGGCGATGCAGCCGGCGCGCCCACCAATGCACAGCTCGAGCAGATGGAAACCGAGGTCACCGCGGCCATGCGTGCGGGCGCCTTCGGTATCACGACCGCGCTGATCTATCCGCCCAACAGCTTCCAGTCGACCGCCGACCTGACCCGGCTTGCGAAGATCCCCGCGCGTTGCGGGGGCTTCTATGCGACGCATATGCGCGATGAGAGCGGAAAGCTGATCGAAGCCATCGACGAGGCGATCGCGATCGGTGAGCAGAGCGGCGCAAAGGTCGAGATCTTTCATCTCAAGGCGGCCTATGCGCCCGGCTGGGGGCAGATGATGCCCAAGGCGCTTGCGCGCATCGACGCGGCGCGCGCGCGGGGGGTCGATATCGCGGCCGATGTCTATCCCTATCGCGCGGGTGGGACGGGGCTCGAAGTAACCGTCCCGGCGCATCTGTTCGCCAAGGGCAGGCAGGAAGCGATCCGTCAGTTGCGCGATCCTGCCGTGCGCGTCCGGCTCAAGCGCGAACTCGCAGCAGGGCCGCAGCCCGGCTGGTCCAACCTCGTCGATGCTTCAGGCGGGTGGAAGAATGTCGTCCTCGCAAACAGCTTCAATGCGAAGTACCAACGCTTCCACGGCAAGAACTTCGTCGAGATCGGTCAGGCGCTCGGCAAGGACCCCGCGGACGCCGCCTGGGACATCCTGCTCGAAGCGCTGCCCAATCGCGCCTACGCGCTCTACTTCATGATGGATGAAGGCGACATCGAACGCGCGCTCGCGCGCGCCTGGACCAGCATCGGCAGCGACGCCGCCGCCGCGGAGAAGCCCGGCGCGGTCGACGCGCTCGGCCTGCCGCATCCGCGCGCCTATGGCACCTTTCCCCGCGTCATCGCCGAATATGCCGTAAAGCGCGGCAAGCTTAGCCTCGCGGACGCGGTGCGCAAGATGACGTCGTGGCCGGCGCAGCGCATGGGGCTGTCCGATCGCGGCCTCGTGCGTGAGGGGATGAAGGCCGATGTCGTCGTCTTCGATCTGGGCAAGCTCGATGACGTCGCCGATTTTGCCGACCCCACCGCAAATCCGACGGGCATCGAGCAGGTCATCGTCAATGGCCAGCTCGCGCTCGCGAATGGCCAGCCCACGGGTACGCGAAGCGGCAAGGTGCTGCGCCACCGATGCGAGATCTAGCCGGGCGCATGAACGGGCGAGGTTGCCGCTTCACGACAGGCAATCGGCCGAAACAGACAGAGAGGGAGGATGTTATGTCGCGTCATCGCAACAACCGGGGAGTGGGTGTCGCCCTGCTCGCCCTGATGCTTTCGAGCGGCTTGCCGACGGTAGCGGGCGCGCGTGATGCGACACCGCAAACCACCGTGGTAGACGCGCAAAAGCCGCAGCTTCAGGGCCTCGAATCCTTTGTCGATGGCGTCGTCGCCAGCGGCGTCGCGAACCGCGAGATCGCGGGCGCGGTCGTGGTGGTGGTCGCCGACGGCAAGGTGCTGTTCAAGAAGGGCTATGGCTATTCCGATGTCGCCAAGGGCGTGGCGGTCGATCCCGATCGCACGCTGTTCCGTCCGGGCTCGGTGAGCAAGCTCTTCACCTGGACCGCGCTGATGCAGATGATCGAGCAGGGCAAGGTGAAGCTCGACGATCCCGTCGATAAGTATCTCGATTTCAAGATGCCGACCGCGGCGTTCAAGAAGCCGATCCGCATCCGTGACCTCTTCACCCATACGCCGGGTTTCGAGGATACCTATGTCGGCATGTTCTCCAAGTCGATGTCGGAGTTCGAGCCGCTCGGAAAATTCCTTGCCACCCACATCCCGACGCGCGTCCGCGAGCCGGGGGTCGAGGCGAGCTATTCAAACTATGGCACCGCGCTCGCGGGCTATATCGTGCAGCGTGTCTCGGGCGAGGCCTTTCCGGACTATATCGACAAGCACATCTTCAACCCGCTCGGAATGACCCACAGCACCTTCCGCGAGCCCGTGCCCGAAGGCTGGGAGCTGGCGAAGAGCTATGACTTCACCGAAGGCCGCTTCGTCGAGAAGCCCGGTGAACTGATCACCAACATCGCGCCCGCGGGATCGCTTTCGGCGACCGGTGCGGACATGGCGCGCTTCATGCTCGCCCATCTGCAGGATGGCACGCTCGACAGCGGCACGATCCTCAAGCCCGCAACGGCGCGGCAGATGCGCGAGCGCCTGTTCGCCAACGCGCCCTCGCTACCGGGGCTGGCTTATGGCTTCCTCGAATACCGCGCGGCCAACCCGCGGATCGTGGGGCATGGCGGCAATACCGGCTATTTCCATTCGGACCTGATGATCGTGCCCGAGGCGGGCGTGGGCGTATTCGTCTCGGTTACCGGCGGCGATGCCGCGTCGACCGCGCGCTCGGAACTGATGCACCTCATCACCGACCGGGTCTTCCCCGCCGGCCCGCAGTTGCTCTGGGCGGGCGCGGCGACCCCCGTGGTCGAGGGTTTCTACCGGCCCAACCGGCGCTCCTACGCGGCGGGCACCATTTCCGCGGCCAGCCTGATCCGGATCCGCAAGGACGGCGAAGGCGGACTGGTGACCGAGATCAGTGGCAAGACGGTGCGCTGGGAGCCGGTGGGGCCGCGGGTGTTCCGGCAGGCCGGCGGCGAAACCACGCCGCTCGGGCCGCTGGGCAAGCTCGAGTTCTACGGCGAAGGGGCGGACACGCGCTTCTCGTTCGAGCACCAGCCCTATATGCTTTTCCGCCTTGTGCCCTGAGGGGGAGGTTCGGGCATGAAGAAGGTCATCGCCGCTGCGGTTGCGGTCGGACTCGCCGCCGCCGCGCCCGCACAGGATTACGCCTCGTACAGCGACGAGGCACTCGCGCGCGAGCTGGCGCAGCGTGCCGACACGACGATGCTTGCGGTGGTGCCGATGCGCGACGGCATCGGATTGGCCACGAACGTCTATCTGCCCAGGGGCGCCAAGGGGCCGCTCCCGACGATCCTCTGGAAAACGCCGTACAACGAGCTGTCCTACAAGGCAGCGACCAGCCGGCGCGCGCTGGAAGCCGTCAAGCGCGGCTATGCTTTCGTCGTGCAGAACGAGCGCGGACGCTATTATTCGGAGGGCGAGTACGAGATTCTCGGCCATCCCGCGACCGACGGCTATGATATGCTGAGCTGGATCGCGAAGCAGCCATGGTCGAACGGCAAGGTCGGCACGCTCGGCTGTTCGTCCTCGGCCGAATGGCAGCTCCAGCTCGCTGCGCAGAACCATCCCGCACACAAGGCCATGGTGCCGATGGCCTCGGGCGCGGGAATCGGCAAGGTCGGCCCCTTCCAGGAGCAGGGTAACTGGTATACCGGCGGCGTACCGCGCACGCTGTTCTTCGTCTGGCTCTACGGTGTCGACAATCCGCTGCGGCCGCAGGTGCCGGCGGAGATTGATCAGGCGATGCGCGCCCGACTGGTCCAGTACAACGATCTCGCCGCCAAGAAACCCGAGGTGAAGTGGCCCAAACAGATCGCGACACTGCCCGTCGACAGCATCCTTACGAGCATGGGCGAGCCACCCGCGACCTTCGAGCGCTTCATCGCGCGGACGCCCGCCGATCCGGCGTGGCGCAAGGGCGGACTCTATCACGACGACATGGGCTGGGGCGTCCCCGCGCTGTGGTTCAACAGCTGGTATGATGTCTCGATCGGGCCCAATATGGCGCTGTTCAATCACGCCCGCACGGTGAAGAGTGACGCCGAGGCGAGCGCGCATCAATATGCGGTGATCGGCCCCAATCCGCACTGCCAGTTCAACAAGCTCGGACCGAACTACACTTCGGGAGATCGCAAGCTGGGCAACGCCAGCTTCGACGTCGACGGGCAGGTCTATGGCTTTTTCGATCGCTGGCTGAAGGGTGACGCCAAGGCGTTTCCCGATTCAACGCCCGCGCTGCGCTATTTCGCGATGGGTGAGAACCGCTGGAAGTCCGACGCGCAATGGCCGCCCAAGGACGCCAAAACGGTGCGTATGTACCTGCGCTCGGCGGGTTCCGCCAACAGCGTCTATGGCGACGGCAAGCTGCTGCGCGATGCGCCGCCCGCGACCGAGACGCCCGACCGCTACAGCTACGATCCGATGAATCCCGTCCAGACGATCGGCGGCGGCGACTGCTGCAATGGCGGGCTGGTGACCGCGGGCGCCTTCGACCAGCGCGTCATCGAGGCGCGCAACGACGTGCTGGTCTACACAAGCGACCCGCTGACCGAGCCGCTGGAGGTCAGCGGATTCGTGAATGCCGTGCTCAGGATCTCGTCGGACGCGAAGGACACCGACTTCGCGATCAAGCTGGTCGACGTCGCCCCCGACGGCACCGCCTATATCCTGGGCGACACCATCCTGCGTGCGCGCTACCGGGACGGCTTCGACAAGCCGGTCATGATGGAGAAGGGCCGGGTCTATACGCTCCGGCCGACGCCGATCACGACGAGCAACACCTTCCAGCCCGGGCACCGGATCCGGATCGAGGTGACGTCCTCAAACTTCCCCAAGTTCGTCCGCAACCTCAATACGGGCGGGGACAATGAGCGTGAAACCAGATCGGTGGTCGCGCGCAACGCCGTCCACCATGCGGGGGACGATGCCTCCTATATAGAGCTGCCCGTCGTCAAATAGCGGCAGGACGCAGCCAGGGCCGCCACGCGGCGGGTCGAAAATGCGCGTGGCGGCCGAATGGCAATGCCTCAACCAAGGCACGCTCGAGCGATGGAAAATGGCGCGATACCTTCTCGCCCGGATCGCGGCACGCTAATGTGTCGTGCGTTTGGCGGAAGAGTGACTGCCGATCTGCGGCTGTTCACGCCAACGGCGTTTGGCCCTAGCTGATGGCCGCAACAACTCGCTCAAAGGAGCAGACCATGGCAGTGGATGTGAAATACACGACGCGTGCAACCTCGACCGGGGGTCGCGAGGGCACGGTGCGATCCGAGGACGGCCGCTTCGAAGCCGGACTGTCGATGCCCAAGGAACTCGGCGGCGCAGGTGGCGACGGAACCAATCCCGAGCAGCTTTTTGCGGCGGGCTATTCGGCCTGCTTCATCGGCGCCCTCAAGGCTGCGGGCCAGCAGCTCAAGATGAAGGTGCCCGCCGAGACGACGGTGACGGCCACGATTGGCATCGGACCGCGATCGGAAGGCGGCTTCGGTATAACGGCTTCGCTGCTCGTTGACCTTCCGGGGCTTGACCGGGCTGATGCTCAGACGCTCGTCGATGCCGCGCATCAGCTCTGCCCCTATTCGAATGCGACGCGCAACAATGTCGACGTCGGGCTCAGCCTCGCCTGAACGTACGCGGATTCCCTTGCAGCTAACCGGGCGGCCCGGCGCCGCGCGGATTTGCGCTGTCTCCCGAAAGGACCGGCCCGATGGCCAAGAAGATCAAGATCGATTTCGTGTCCGACATCGCCTGCCCCTGGTGCATCATCGGCCTCAACGGTCTCGAACAGGCGCTCGACCGCGCCAGCGATGCCGTGGATGCCGACATCACCTTCCATCCCTTCGAGCTCAATCCCCAGATGCCCGAGGGCGGGCAGAACATGATCGAGCATGTCGGGCAGAAATACGGCATCTCGGCAGACGAGGCGCGGGTCAACCGCGAGCGCATCAAGGCGCGTGCGGCCGAACTCGGCTTCATGATGAACACGTCGGACGGCAGCCGCATCTACAACACATTCGATGCCCACCGGCTGCTCGCCTGGGCCCGGGAAGAGGGCAAGCAGCACGCGCTCAAGCGGCAGCTCTTCATCGCGAACTTTACCGAGCAGAGCGACCCGGGCAATCACGACATCCTCGTCGCTGCTGCCGAAAAGGTGGGTCTCGACCGCGCGACTGCACGCGCGATTCTGCAATCGGACCGCTATGCCGAGGAGGTCCGCGCCGAAGAGGCGCTCTGGGTGAGCCGCGGCATTCAGGGCGTGCCAGCCGTCGTGATCAACGACCGTTATCTGATCTCGGGCGGCCAGCCACCCGAGGCGTTCGAGCGCGCGATCCGGGAAATCGCCGAAGACCTGTAGGGACTGGCCGAAATATTGCGCATCAGCGGCGAAACAGCCGGTCGGGCATGATGTGCTCGCGCAGAACGCCGTGTTGGGTGAGCGGGGCGGGCCATTCAAGGCCGAACATCAGCGCCTCCACGGCAAGCGCCATGGCGGGCGATGTCTGCAAGCCATAGCCGCCCTGTCCGGCGAGCCAGAAGAACCCCGGTGCGTCGGGAGCAAATCCGGCGGTCGGCACCTTGTCGGCGACGAAGCTCCTCAGCCCCGCCCAGCGCGTCGTGATCCGACGCACCTTGAGTGTCGTTGCTTCCTCGACGCGCCAGGCCGCAAGGGCTACGTCCTCCTCCTCGGGCTGCGCGTCGCACGGCAGCGAGGGCGTGACATCCATCGGCGAAACCAGGAGCTGACCCGCCTCGGGCAGCATGTAGAATCCGTCGTCGGAGGCGGTTTTCAGGAAGGGCCAGCCCGATATGTCGAGGTTGCCGGGGGGCGAAAAACCGATGATCGTCCGGCGCAGCGGCTGCAGCCCCAGCGGCTTGACCCCTGCCAGAGTCGCGATCTGATCAGCCCATGCCCCCGCTGCGTTGACGATGATCCTCGCGGCATATGCGCCGGCGGGCGTGTCGACGATCCAGCGGCCTTCAGATTGCGCGATGCCATCGACTTCGGCTCCGAGCACCAGTTCACCCCCGGCGGCGCGTAGAGCGCGCGCGTTCGCCTGCAGCAGTGCGTCGGCGTCGAGCTTGCGGCCCGCGGTATCGAGCAGACCGGCGACGACGCCGTCCTTCCCGGTTTTCAGCACGGGCACGATGTCGAGGATTTCCCCCGGCCCCACACGCTGCACGGTGTCGGTAAAGCGGTCCATTTCCGCCTGAAGCGCATCGAGCTCGGGCAGCGTCGCGGCATCCGCAATGAACAGCGCGGCCTTTTGCTGCCACAGCGGAGCGGGCCCGAATTCGGCAGGCGGCGACGCGAAGAAGTCGCTGCTGGCGGCGGTCATGCCGCGGACGACATCGTTGCCGATCCCGAAATGATAGAAGGTCGCGCTGCGCCCGGAGGAGTGATAGCCGAGCGCGGTTTCGCGCTCGAGCACGACGGTGTCGGCGTGGCGCGCGCACCGCGCGGCTGCGGACAGGCCCGCAACGCCACCGCCGATTACGAGCACGTCCGCAAGCCTTGTCATCAGCCGCCTTTCCTATCCAGATATAGGCGGGGCCTCATCGTCCATTGTCAACAACGGCGATCGTGATCGCCGACGGATGCGAGGGCGTGTGGAATACCGAATGCGTCTGCGCTTTGTAGTCGGAAGGCCTGGCCTTCAGGATATTGGGGACATAGGTCTGCGGGTTGCGATCGATCAGCGGAAACCAGCTGCTCTGCACCTGCACAGCGATGCGGTGCCCCTTCTTGAACACATGCGACGCGGAATGCAGGTCGATATTGTAGTCCAGCACCTTGCCCGGCGCGATCGGCTGGGGCTTTTCGTAGCTGGCGCGGAAGCGGCCGCGGAAGACGTCGTTCGCGATCATGCGCTGGCGCCCCTTCAGCTCGGGCGGCGTCGTGGCGTCGTCGGGATGGACGTCGATCAGCTTCACAACCCAGTCGGCATCCGAGCCCGTGGTGCTCGCGAAGAGCTGGGCGGCGACATCGCCCGCGATCGTCACGTCCTCTGCCAGCGGTTCGGTCTGCCAGAACAGGACATCCTTGCGTTTTAAAAAGGGTGCCTGATCATCGGCGAGCCATGTCGACCAGGTCGAACCCTTGCGCATGAAGGGCTTGAGCGAGGCACGATCGCGATAGGGCACGGGATTCGCCGGATCGGACCGGAAGCGGTCGGCGGCCTCTGCAGTCGAGGGCGGATCGAAGGACAGGCGTCCGCCCGCCCGCAGGTAGAGCTTGCGCGGGGTGGCCTCGGCGGCGGGCCAGCGTGACAGCCGCTGCCACACATTGCTGCCCGACTGGAACACCAGTGCCTCGGGCTGATCGAGCGTGCCGATGCCCTTCAACCAGTGGCGGAACCAGGGTAGTTCAACCTTGGTCCGGAACCATGAGCCGGTCGGCCCGCCGAGTTGATAGGGGCCGTAGGTGTTGCCATCGCGCCGCCATCCGCCATGGTTCCACGGCCCGACCACGAGATAGTTGAGGTTGCGATCGTCGCCCTTTTCCTGGTTGGCGTAGATCTGCATCGGACCGTAAAAGTCCTCCTGATCCCACCATCCGGCAACGATGAGATTGGGCGTTGCCACCCTGGCGGGCATCATGTGGGACGTGCGGCGCTCTTTCCAGAACGCGTCATAACTCGGGTGCGAGACGAAATTCTGCCAGCTCGGCATAGTACGTCCCAGCCGCTGTCGATCGAGACTGGCGAGGTCGGTCTGCTTCAGATACCAGTCATAGGCATCGTCGGTGCCGAAATCGAACGCGTTCATGGTGCGGCCGTCGGTTTCCAGCGCCGAGACCCACGACCAGGCATAGTCGAGCCGGAAGGCGCCGTTGTGCAGGAAGTCGTCGCCGATGAACATGTCCTCGGGGGATGCCTGCGAAGACACCGCCTTCAGCGCAGGATGGGGATCCTTTGTCGCGACGGCAGTTGTCCAGCCGCCATAGGACACGCCGAAAATCCCGACCTTGCCGTTGTTGGCGGTGACATTTTTGACCAGCCAGTCGATCGTGTCGTAGGTGTCGGTCGCCTCGTCGATCCCGTCCGCCGACGTCTTCGAGGGGCGCAGGTTCACGAACTCGCCCTCCGAGCCGAAGCGACCCCGAATGTCCTGAAAGACGAAGATGAACCTGTCTGCGGCGAGTTCGCCATAGCCCCCGGACTTGCCCAATCCCTGCCCGATGCGTTGGGGGGTGAAGCCATAGGGTGATCGCGTCATCAGAATGGGAAGAGGGCCGGTTGCGTCCCTGGGGCGCCAGATCTGCGCGTGCAGGCGGACGCCGTCGCGCATCGGGATCATCACCTCCTGGCTGACATAATCCGAAGCCGGAGCGAGCGGCGCCGGCGCGACGGGCGCCTGGTTCGTCGCCGCGGGCTGCGAAACCACCGCTGCGGGCAGGCTCGCTGTGACGAGAAGCGCCAAAAGCGTGGCGCTTCGTTTCATGACCGAACTGACCATACGCATGTGTCTCCCCCAAAAGATATCGTGTTCAGGCAGAGAAGGGGTGCAGGCGGCCCCTTTCCCATGACGTTCCGGGGACGCGGACTGCGCCCCCGGGCGATGACATCAGGACGTTGCTCTCAGGCGCGCGATCAGCGCGTTTCGGTGTAAATATACTCGTGCTGGCTGTCGCGGATGGTCAGCGTCCGCGCGCCGTCTTTGTTGCCGATCACTGCATCGATACCGATGTTGCCGGGACCGGCGGAAAGGAGCGAAACGGTGCCGTCGGCGTTCTTGCGCGTGGCCACCGGCCCTTCGATAAAGCCCGCCTTGACCCATTCGGTGCCGCCGCGGTCGTTGAGTGCGATAGAGCCCACATCGCTGCGATAGCTGGCCGCCAGACCCGCGAGCGCCGCGGGATCGCCCGGCACCGTCAGCCGCGCGCGCTTTGCCTTGGCCTGCGCGTTGAGGCGGGCCGCCGCGGCGGCGACATCCTGCGCGGCTTCGGGCTTGCCGTCATAGACGACCTCGAGCAGGCGGCGGAGGAAGGGCGCAAGCATCGACGCGCCCGGATCGGCGTTGGTGAGGATCACCGCGCCGATACCGGCCTCGGGCAGCACGTAGAAGCTGCTGTGATAGCCCTGCAGCGTGCCGCCATGCGTGACGACGGGTACGCCGGCGACGACGCGCTCCATCAGGCCCATGCCGTACCATGCCTTCTCCCCGACCGGCACGCCGTGCTTGCGGCGTTCGAGGATGTTGGCTTCGCTCACCACGCGCTTGCCCTCGGGCGTCACGCCCTTGCCGAGCTCGAGCTGTGCGTAGCGCGCCATGTCCGCGGCGGTGGACCAGGCGCCGCCGGCCGGCCGGTGCGGCGTGATCAGATGGTTGAAATAATTCGACATCTCGACCATCCGCCCATCGACGTCATAGCCATGCGGACGCGCCCAGTTGCCGGCCTCGGCCGTCTTGAAGTCGAAGCCGGTGTCAACCATTCCGAGCGGGCCAAAGATGCGCGTCTGCATCGCCTTGTCGAAGGCCGCGCCCAGCTCCATGTCGGGATAGGCGAGCGCACCGCCGAGATAGCCGGCGGCAGAGGCCATCAGGTTGTTATACTGGAACAGCTCGCCGAACTTGCTCGTCGGCTGGGTCTGCGCGAGCTGGACGAAGGTGTCGGAGGCGGGGGCGCCCTCATCGGCGAGGATGAAGGCGAAGTCCTTGCGCGGCAGGCCGGTGCAGGCGCAGACAAGATGGCGGACCAGAACCGACCTGGTGACCTCGTCGCTGCCCAGCCGGAACGTCGGATACAGCTTGGTCACCGGATCATCCCATTTCAGCTTGCCCTCGTCGGCGAGCGCCGAGAGCAGCAGTGTCGCCATGCCTTTGGTATTGGAGGCGACCATGAACTTGGTGTGCGCGTCGACGGGTTCGGTGCCGCCGAGTTCGCGCACGCCGACGCCGCCCTGCCAGACAACCTTGCCTTGATCGATGAGCGCGATCCCGACGCCCGGCACCCCGAGCGTGCGTGCGGATTCGGTGACGAAATCGCGAAGCGCCTGGATGCGATCGGGGGTGAGGCGGTGCGCTACCTTGCCCGCGAAGCTTTCGGGCGCATAACCCGCCGGGCGCAGGCTTTGCGCGAGCACGGAGGTAGCGGCCGAGCGCTTGTTGGCGGTCGATTCGGCGCCGTCAGTGATCACCACGGTCCAGGCGGTGCCCTGGCGCATCGCGGTCGCCGAAACCACGGCTTTCTCGCTGGGCGAGGTTTCGTAGGAAATGCCCACGCGCTCGTCCCAGCCATCGCCGCGCGTGCCGGTGGTCACCAGTCGAACCGTGCGCTTCGCATCGGGCTTGTAGAGCGACCACGCCTTCGCCGCGGCTGCCTGCGCGTCGGGCGCGCTGCCCACCTCGATGACGGCGATGTTCAGATTCGCTTCGGGCGCGGCGAAGACCGTCGCGCTTCCGCGGACGGACGCGGTCCAGTCCTTGGGCTGCGTATAGGCAATGCCCGACACGGTCTTGCCCGGCGTGTCGGAGGTAGCGGGAGCTTGAGCCGCGAGCGCGGTCGGCAGGCTCAACAGAGATAGAGCGAGCTTAAATTTCACGGCCAACCTCTCCATCGATTGTCAGTAAGTGTCGTTATCTATCGACCGCATCAAAATGAAAAAGCAGGATCATTTTCTGCCTCATGCGACCTGATTGGAAATTTGTAGTCGCAATTGGAGAACTGTCAATGCCGCTATGAGCATGGGCCGGGCGCCGCCCGATCGGGTGTGACAAAGTGTTTCTGCAATGGTGATCGCACTGGAACATCGGCGGCGCGCGCCCTAGCTCATCCGCTGGACACGCGTGCCGCCGCCCGGCATGGCTGCGCTGAACTCGATACAGATCCGGTTGATGACTGCCCTAGTAATCCTGCTCGTTGAAGACGATCCCGCGCTGCGCACGCTGACCGCACGCGCGCTGCAGCAGAATGGCTATCAGGCGCGACCCGCGGCGTCGGCGCCCGAAATGTGGGCCGCGTTCGATTCAGGGCCGATCGATCTTGTGCTGCTCGACGTCATGCTGCCCGGCACCAACGGGCTCGATCTGTGCCGCCAGCTTCGCCAGCGCAGCGACGTCCCGATCATCTTCATCAGCGCCAAGGGCAGCGAAACCGATCGCGTCGTGGGGCTCGAGCTCGGCGCGGACGACTACCTCGCCAAGCCCTTCAGCGCGCGCGAGCTGATCGCACGCGTCCGCGCGGTGCTCCGCCGCGGACAACTCGACCGCCGCCACGGCGACGGCGGGCATGGGGTCGCGCACTTCGCGGGCTGGACCGTCAACTTTCCGCGGCGCGAGCTGCATTCGCCGACGGGCGCGGTGGTTGACCTGACGGGTGCCGAGTTCGACCTGCTGTCGAGTTTTCTCGAAAATCCGCAACGCGTGATCGCGCGCGAGCGGCTGATCGAGCTGTCGCGGACGCGACTGGGCGACGCGTCGGACCGCAGCATCGACGTGCTCGTCAGCCGGCTGCGACGCAAGCTCTCGCACACCGATTCGAACGCGCCGATCCTCACGGTACGCGGCGTTGGCTACATGTTCAGCGCCGAAGTCACGCGCCAATGACCGAAAGGATGCGCCCGTCATTCGGGCTGCTCGGCCGTGTCTTCGCGATCCTGCTGCTGACGATCGCGATCGAGTTCGCGGTAAGCACCCTGCTCTATGAACGCGCGGGGCAGCTGCGCGTCCGCGAGGATGAGGCGCACCGCATGGCCGAGCAGCTCGCCATGGCCAGCCGGCTGATGAATGCGCAGCCTCGTGCGCAGCGCCCCCAGTTGGCCGGCCGCCTTTCGCGCGAGACATTCATCGTCAAATGGCACCCGACGCGGATCCTCCCCGTCCCGCTGGCGGCGGAGCTCGGCGAGATGCGCGCGCAGATCGTCAGCTGGGAGCCGTCCCTCGCGCGCAGCGACCTCCACCTGCATCTGAAATCGCCGGGCCGCAACGGCGTCGTCATGGGACAGCTCGGGCTCGACGATGGCAGCTGGCTCGAATTCAAGGCGACGCAACTCGTCAACCCTTCCAAGCTGCGCTTCAACCGCTTTCTCCTCGCGCTCATCCCCGCCGTCGCGCTGATCCTGATCGCGGGACTGCTGCTGCGCCGTGTGCTCGCGCCGATGCGGATGCTCGCGCGCGCCGCCGAGCGCATCGGCGAGGGCGGACGCGTCGTGCTCCCCGAAATCGGTGTTTCCGAGATCCGCCGCGTGGTGCGCGCCTTCAACGACATGCAGGCGCGGATCCACCAGCTCATCATCGACCGTACCGAGGCGCTGGCCTCGGTCGGGCATGATCTGCGCACCCCGCTCGCGCGGCTGCAGCTGCGCGCCGAAGGGATCGAGGACCCCGCGCTGCGCACCGCGATCGCCAAGGATGTCGACGAAATGGAAGCGATGGTCGCCTCGCTGCTCGCCTATTATGGGGGGGACAGCGATCCCGAAAAGCCCGTCCACGCCGATATCGCGGTGCTGGTGCAGACCATCGTCGACGACGCCACCGATATGGGGCACATCGCGAGCTACACGGGCCCCGATCATCTCGAGGCGATGATCCGCCCGGTCGCGCTCAAGCGCGCCTTCGGCAATCTCGTCGAGAATGCGATCAAATATGCCGATGGCGCGGAGGTCAGCCTCGAGGCGGCGGGGGACCGGATCATGCTGCGCGTCGAGGACAATGGCTGCGGTATTCCCGAGGACGAGCTGCTCCATGTGCTCCAGCCCTTTGTGCGCCTCGACCCCGCGCGCAGCCGCGACACGCACGGGCTGGGGCTGGGCATCCCGATCGCGCACCGTTTCGCGCTGCGCGAAGGCGGGGTGCTGCGGCTGATCAACCGGCCGGGCGGCGGGCTGCGCGCCGAGCTCGACATGCCGCGCAATGCGACGCGCCGCCCTTTTGCGGCGCGGTAGAAACACTTCCTTACGCGCGAAACACTTCGTCACAGGAACGCTGCAACGCAGCAAAGATCGATGACTAGCTTGATCCTGCGCCGTCCCCCTCGGCGCCAGTCAAGGAGTCATTCCCGTGAACGAGCTCATCGGTCGCGTCTTTTCATTCGAGAAGCAGGTCTTTCCCAACCAGAGCGCGCTCTACGCGCGGCTCGCGAGTGACGGGCAAAGCCCCAAGGCATTGATGATTTCCTGCGCGGATTCGCGCGTCGTGCCCGAGCACGTGATGCAGGCGCAGCCCGGCGACCTGTTCGTCTGCCGCAACGCGGGCAATATCGTGCCCCCGTTCGCCACCCAGAATGGCGGGGTTTCCTCCACCGTTGAATATGCGATCGCGGCGCTCGGCGTGCGCGACATCATCGTCTGCGGTCATTCGGACTGCGGCGCGATGAAGGCGCTGGCGATGCAACAGGATC
Source organism: Sphingobium sp. FW306-1B-F04DB (assembly GCF_058781925.1). Taxonomy (NCBI): domain Bacteria; kingdom Pseudomonadati; phylum Pseudomonadota; class Alphaproteobacteria; order Sphingomonadales; family Sphingobiaceae; genus Sphingobium; species Sphingobium sp. FW306-1B-F04DB. Next base: position 33,615 of record NZ_JBYSXE010000013.1, read on the forward strand.
TGAGCGGCATGCCCAATGTCGCGGCCTGGCTGCGCCACGCGCACGCCGCGCACAAGGTGGTGACCGACAGCTATCCCGAGATGGAGGATGCGCAGCGAATCCGTGCGGTCTCGCTCGAGAATGTCGTCGCCCAGCTCGCGCATCTGCGCACGCACCCATCGGTCGCCGCGGGGATCGCGCGCGGCGAAATCGCGCTCCACGGCTGGTTCGTCGATATCCATGCGGGCTGCATTCTCGCGCTCGACGGGGCGACGGGTCGCTTCGTGCCGCTGCGCGAGGGCGAGCCGCTACCCGTGGCGCTGGCCTATGCGCCGCGCCGTGCGGCCGACTTCACGGCGGAGGCGGCCGAATGAACCTCGCCAGCACCGCTCTGGGCAAGACGCTGTCGCGCGACTTCACCGCGTCGATCGTCGTGTTCCTCGTCGCGATGCCGCTCTGCATGGGCATCGCGATCGCGTCGGGTGTCCCGCCCGAAAAGGGGCTGATCACCGGCATCATCGGCGGCATCGTCGTCGGCGCGGTCGCGGGCTCGCCGCTCCAGGTCAGCGGTCCCGCCGCGGGCCTTGCCGTCATCGTCTTCGAGATCGTGCGCGACCAGGGCCTGTCGGCGCTCGGGCCGATCCTCATGCTCGCCGGCCTGATCCAGTTCGCGGCCGGCGTCTTCAGGCTCGGCGGCTGGTTCCGCGCGATCTCGCCCGCGGTCGTCCACGGCATGCTCGCGGGCATCGGCCTGCTGATCGTCGTCGGCCAGTTCCACGTAATGTTCGATGCCAAGCCGCTCCCCGGCGGCATAGACAACCTGCTAGCCATGCCCGGCCGCATCCTCGGCCTTGCCCCCGGTGGCGAAGGCGGCGCGCTTGCCGCCTTCGCCATTGGTGTGGTGACGATCGCGACGATGCTCGGCTCGGAAAAGCTGCGTCCGCAGAGTATGCGCCTCGTGCCCGCCGCGCTGGTCGGGGTCGTCACCGCGACCGCGATGGCCTATGGCTTTTCGCTCGAGGTCATCCGCGTCGACGTGCCCGAATCGATCGTCGGCGCAATCGCGCTGCCCGATGCAGGAATCCTTGCGCAGCTTGTCCAGCCCTCGGTCATCACGACCGCGATTGCGATCGCGTTCATCGCGAGCGCGGAGACACTGCTCTCGGCCGCCGCGGTCGACCGGATGCACGACGGCGCGCGGACCAACTACAACAAGGAGCTGCGCGCGCAGGGCGTCGGCAACCTGCTGTGCGGTGTTGCAGGTGCGATCCCGATGACGGGCGTGATCGTGCGCAGCTCTGCCAATGTCCAGGCAGGCGCGGTGACGCGGCTGTCGGCGGTGCTCCACGGCGTGTGGATCCTCGGCTTCGTCGCGCTGCTGCCCTGGCTGCTGCGCGAGATCCCGATGGCCGCGCTCGCCGGCGTGCTCATCGTCACGGGCGCCAAGCTGGTCAGCCTCGACCATGTCCGCCACCTGTTCCACCGCTATGGGCTCCTCCCTGCGGTCATCTGGGCGGGAACCTTCATCATGGTCGTCGCCACCGACCTGCTGACCGGCGTGCTGGTCGGCCTCGCGCTGTCGCTGATCGAGCTGCTGCCGCATGCGACCAAGCTCAGGCTCGGCGTCGACGAGCGCCGCGATGACGACATACACGAGATCGTGCTCGACGGCACCGCGACCTTCGTCGCCCTGCCCAAGCTGAGCGCGGTGCTCGATGGCGTGACAGGCCCGGGCAGTCTTCGCCTCGACGTCGAACAGCTACGGCATATCGACCATATCTGCGCGGAGATGCTCGAGGACTGGATCAAGCGCCGTCGCGAGGCGGGGCATGTCGTCGAACTCAAGGGCGCAAGCGGGCGGCTCGGCGCGCTCGCCCACGCATGAACCGCGCCGCGGGCTTCCCCATGCCGGTCGAGGCTCGCGGCCCCTCTGCGCCAATCACCGGAGAGTCGATGGCGCTCGCGAACGGGGATGACGGGTTTCTCGTCATCCCCGTTTCGGTTGGCGGGGTTGCGGCGCGCGCGATGCTCGATAGCGGCGCGACCCGCTCGATCCTCGATTCGGGCTTCGCCGCGCGTCATGGCATAATACCCGTCCGTGCGCGCCACGTTACAGGGCTCAGCGGAGACACGCTTGCAGGCCTGGCGCCGCCGCTCGACATCGCCGCCGGATCGGTGCGACTCCAGCAGATCGAACCGCTCGTCCTTGACCTCGCGGACATCGCGCGCGCCGCGGGGGCATCGTTCGAGGTCGTGCTCGGCCGCGAACTCTTCCTGCAGAGCGCGATCGCGATCGACCCCGATGCGCAGCGCCTGTCCCTCGACCCCGACCGCGCTATGCCGGGCGCGCTATTGCCGATCACCCAGACGCGCGACCGCCATTTCTGTACCGAGATCGAGCTGGTGCGCGGCCTGCCCGCCGATGCGATGATCGACCTCGGCTGCACCGCGCCGCTCTATGTCAGCCCGCGCTTCGCCGAGTCGCATCGGCTGTTCGCGGGGCTGCGCCGCGGATCGAGCGCTGCGATCGGCGTCGAGGGGATCGCGATCAGTCAGCTCGGCCGCCTGCCGCGGCTGCGGTTCGGCGATTTGACGCTGCGCGACATTCCCTTCGCGGTGCCGGCGCGGTGGAATTTCGCGGCGCCGGTAATTCTGGGGCTACCCTTGCTGATGCGCTTCCGGAGCCTGCTCGATTTCGGCCGGGGGTGCATGCGGCTCGCGCCCGCCCGCGCGCTCGAAAGGCCCTTCGCGCGCGATCGCTCGGGTCTCAGCGTGATTCCATCGGAGGGCGGGCTGCAGGTGATCCATATCGCCGATCACAGCCCTGCCGCGCAGGCGGGGCTCGTCGCGGGCGACACCATCGTCGCGATCGATGACGGCAACGGCGGAGCTCAAGCCGGCAAGGCGCATCGCGGCCTCGGCAAGCGCCCGCCGGGCACGCGCTATCTGCTTTCGGTCAAGGGCAAGGGGCGGTGCGAGCTGGTGCTGGTCGACTATTATTGAGGCCGTGCCGACGCGCCGATGGGGCCGCCCTTCGGGCGGCCTCACTGCAATTTTCGAATGCCTTGAGAAGCAATGGTGCCCAGGAGAGGACTCGAACCTCCACGCCCTTGCGAGCGCCAGCACCTGAAGCTGGTGCGTCTACCAATTCCGCCACCTGGGCACGGGGTAGGCGGCGCGGATAGACGGGGTTATCGGCGCTTGTCAACACGGGGTTTAGGGGGCAAAGCCGCGACAGCAAAATAATCCTGAGGGACGTGAGTGATGAACCGGCTGGTTGTGATGTTCGGCGGCAGCGGATTTCTGGGCCGCTATATCGCGCAGGAGCTGTTGGCGAGCGGCGCACGCGTGCGTTTTGCCGAGCGCGATCCGAAGCGCGCCTGGTTCCTGAAGCCGCTCGGCAATCTGGGACAGACCCAGTTCGTCGCCGCCGATGTCGCGCGCAAGGACAGCGTCGCGCGCGCGGTGCAGGGCGCCGATGCGGTGATCAACCTCGTCGGCATCCTCTCGGGCAAGTTCGACAAAATCCATGCCGAGGGGGCGCGCAACGTCGCCGAGGCCGCGGCGGCCGCGGGCGTCGACACGCTCGTCCATGTCTCGGCGATCGGCGCGGACCGCAACGCCGAATCGGCCTATGCGCGGACCAAGGGGCAGGGCGAGGAGGCGGTGCGCAAGGCGTTCCCCGCCGCAACGATCCTGCGCCCCTCGATCATCTTCGGACGCGAGGACAATTTCATCAACCGCTTCGCGGGCCTCATCCGCGCGCTGCCCGTGCTGCCGGTGATTCGGAGCAAGGCGAAGTTCCAGCCCGTCTATGTCGGCGATGTCGCCCAGGCCGCCACCAGAGCGCTGCTCGACCCGCGCCACTATGCGGGCAAGACCTTTGAGCTGGGCGGGCCGCAGGTGCTCAGCATGGGCGAGCTCAACGACTGGATCGCGCGCGAGATCGGGCGCCATCCGCTTGTTGCCGACGTTCCCGACGCGGCGGCCGGTGCGATAGCGCGGCTCGCCGGGTGGCTGCCGGGCGCGCCGATCACCTGGGACCAGTGGCTGATGCTGCAGAAGGACAATGTCGTCGCATCCGATGCGCAGGGACTTGCGGCGTTCGGCATCAGCGCCACGCCGCTCGCCGCGGCCGCACCCGGATGGCTGGTCCAGTATCGGCGCCACGGCCGCTTTGCCGGGGTCAAGGGCGGGGCCTGATTTCCTGATCCGTTTGTGTCGAGCGAAGTCGAGACACGTATCACAACGCTCTCGTCCCTCGACTTCGCTCGGGACGAACGGATCGGAAGATCGCGTACATGACCTCCTCCGAAGTCCTGACCTATATCCTGCTCGGCATCATCGAGGGCTTGACCGAGTTCCTCCCCGTCTCCTCGACGGGGCACCTCATCCTCGCCAGCGCGCTGCTCGGCTTCGAGGGCGAAGCCTCGATCGCGTTCAAGATCGCGATCCAGTTCGGCGCGATCCTCGCGGTGCTCGTCGCCTATTGGGGGCGCTTCTGGAATATCGGCAAGGGGCTGCTCACCTTAGACAAGGGCGCGGTCGCCTTCACGCGCAACATCCTGCTCGGCTTCCTGCCCGCGATGGTCGTGGGCGTCATCGCCTATGACGCGATCCGCGCGGCGATCCAGACGCCGATGATCGTCGCGGTGATGCTCGTGCTCGGCGGCATCGCCATCCTGGCGATCGAGCGCATGGTCAAGCATGTCCGCTTCGACAGTGTCGAAGCGATGCCGACCTGGACCGCGATCCGTATCGGCATGGTCCAGTGCCTCGCGATGGTGCCCGGCGTCAGCCGCTCGGGCGCGACGATCATGGGGTCCCTGCTGATGGGAGTCGAACGCAAGACCGCCGCCGAATTCAGCTTCTTCCTCGCGGTCCCGACGATGCTCGCCGCCACCGTCTATGCGCTGTGGAAGGATCGCGCGCTGCTCAGCACCGATGATCTCGGCGCAATCGCGATCGGCTTCAGCTGCGCCTTCCTAGTCGCGCTCGCCATCGTCAAGGCGTTCGTCGCGGTTGTCTCGCGCTACGGCTTTGCGCCCTTTGCATGGTATCGAATCGCGCTGGGAAGCATCGCTTTTGTCTGGCTGTTGATGAGATAAGTCCGAATCGGCCGTAATATTCTAACGGGCTTCCATAATTTAGCATCGTAAAGGCTTGAATCGGGCAAAACAGGGTAAGCTCTACTTACCTAAATTGACAAATCCGCGTGACTCCGCGGTTCTTTCGGTTATCGCGACCCTGCGACAACGGAGGGACCGATGGCCGAACAGGCGATGCTCAAATTCGTGGGAACGGGACAGGCCTATCCCGAAAAGCGCGCGGCGGAGTTGCGCGCCGAGGATTTCGAGGAGATCGCAAGGCGCTACGAGATCGCGAAGGCCGAGGAACAGGCCTCGCGCTGCTCGCAATGCGGCGTGCCCTATTGCTCGGTCCATTGCCCCCTGCACAACCATATTCCCGACTGGCTGCGCCTGACCGCCGAGGGGCGACTGCGCGAGGCGTTCGAGCTGTCCAATGCGACCTCGACCATGCCCGAGATCTGCGGCCGCATCTGTCCGCAGGACCGGCTGTGCGAGGGCAATTGCGTGATCGAGTTCTCGGGCCATGGCGCGGTCACGATCGGCTCGGTCGAGAAATTCATCACCGACACCGCCTGGGAAGAAGGCTGGGTCGAGCCGCTCGTTGCGGGCCGCGCGACCGGTCAGTCGGTGGGCGTGATCGGCGCCGGACCCGCGGGGCTCACCGCCGCCGAATATCTGCGCGCCGCGGGGCACGAGGTGCATGTCTATGACCGCCACGACCGGATGGGCGGGCTGCTCGTCTATGGCATTCCCGGCTTCAAGCTCGAAAAGCATGTGGTGAAACGCCGCATCGGGCGGCTCGAGGAGGGCGGGATCGTCTTTCACCGTGGTTTCGAGGTCGGTCGCGACGCGACGATCGAGCAGCTCCGTGCGAAGCACGACGCGTTGCTGATTGCGACGGGCGTCTACAAGCCGCGCGCGATCAAGGCGCCGGGCGTGGGCGCTCAGGGTGTCGTCGAATCTCTCGACTATCTGATCGCCTCCAACCGCAAGAGCTTCGGTGACGCGGTTCCCGAATTCGAAAGCGGCGCCCTGAATGCGGCGGGCAAGAATGTCGTCGTTATCGGTGGGGGCGATACCGCGATGGACTGCGTCCGAACCGCGATCCGCCAGGGCGCGAAGTCGGTGAAATGCCTCTATCGCCGCGACCGCGCCAACATGCCGGGCTCGCAGAACGAGGTGAAGAATGCCGAAGAAGAGGGCGTCGAATTCGTCTGGCTCTCCGCGCCGGAGGCGTTCGACGGCACCGAGGCCGTGGCGGGCGTGCGCGCGACGAGAATGCGTCTCGGCCAGCCCGACGCCTCGGGCCGCCGCGCGCCCGAGCCCGATCCGGGCAGCGAGTTCCGGCTCGACGCCGATCTGGTCATCAAGGCGCTCGGCTTCGATCCCGAGGATCTGCCGCGCCTGTTCGGTGCAGAGGAACTCGGCGTCACGCGCTGGGGCACGCTGCGCGTCGACCACAAGAGCATGATGTCCAACCTCGACGGCGTCTTCGCCGCCGGCGACATCGTGCGCGGCGCGAGCCTCGTCGTCTGGGCGATCCGCGACGGCCGCGATGTCGCCGATCACATGCACAGCTATTTGAAGGCCAAGGCGAAGGTCGCACCCGCCAAGGCGCTGGAGGCGGCATGATGCGGCGCGCTCTTTACTCCGCCGCGCTGCTGCTGGCTACCGCGCCGGCTATTGCACAGTCGCAGCCACCCCTCGCCGCAGAAGCGCCGCCCTCCGATCGTCTCGAGGCGGCCAAGAAGCTCATTGATGTCATGCTGCCGCCATCACAACGGCAGGTCATGATCGAGCAGATAGCGCTTGCGACGATGAAGAGCACCCTCGCGGGCGTGCGCAATTCCTCGATGCTTGAGCAAATGCTGAAAGATCCCAAGGCAAAGCCCGCCTTCGAGCGTATGTTCGAGCGCGTCCAGCAAGATTCGCTCGATCAGCTCAAAGCAAGTTTTCCGGGAATGATTGTCGCGATGGAACGCGCCTACGCCCGTCGTTTCACGATCGCGCAGATGGCAGAGATGCACGCCTTTTTCGCGACACCGACAGGTCAGCTCTATATCGCGCAGTCGGCATCAATCATGTCTGATCCCGATGTGTCGGCGTGGCAGGAAAAGTCGATCACCGACAGCATGAACAGTGTGCCCAAGCATCTGGAAGCGCTTGGCGCCGAACTCGAAGCGCTCACAAACAAGGAAAAGTCCGGTGACCAGTGAAACCGAACGCGACCGCCTCGCCCGCGAGGGCATGTACCGGCCCGAATTCGAGAGCGATGCCTGTGGTGTCGGCCTTGTCGCGGCGACCGACGGCAAGCCCTCGCGCCGCGTTGTCGCGTCTGCGATCGATGCGCTGAAGGCCGTCTGGCACCGCGGTGCGGTCGATGCCGATGGCAAGACCGGCGATGGCGCGGGACTGCACGTCGACATCCCTGCGCGCTTCTTCGACGATGCGATCGTCGACGGGGGCCACAAGCCGCTTGCCAATCGCCTCGCGGTCGGCATGATCTTCCTGCCGCGCACCGATCTTTCGGCGCAGGAGACCTGCCGCACGATCGTCGAAAGCGAGATCATCGACGCGGGCTACACCATCTATGGCTGGCGCCAGGTTCCCGTCGACGTCTCGGTGATCGGCCGCAAGGCGCAGGAAACGCGCCCCGAGATCGAGCAGATCATGATTGCGGGCCCGCTGCCCGAGGACGTCGACGCCGCCGAGTTCGAGAAGAACCTCTATCTCGTGCGCCGCCGCATCGAGAAGAAGGTGATCGAGGCGCAGATTTCGGGCTTCTACATCTGCTCGCTGTCGTGCCAGTCGATCATCTACAAAGGGCTGTTCCTCGCGGAATCGCTGTCGGTCTTCTATCCCGACCTCGTCGACGAGCGCTTCGAGAGCCGCGTCGCGATCTTCCACCAGCGTTATTCGACCAATACCTTCCCGCAATGGTGGCTGGCACAGCCCTTCCGCTGCCTTGCGCATAATGGCGAGATCAACACGATCCGCGGCAACAAGAACTGGATGAAGAGCCATGAGATCAAGATGGCCTCGATCGCGTTCGGCGAGCATTCGGAAGACATCAAGCCGGTGATCCCGGCAGGCGCGTCGGATACCGCCGCGCTCGACGCGGTGTTCGAGGCGATCTGCCGCTCGGGCCGCGATGCGCCGACCGCGAAGCTGATGCTCGTGCCCGAAGCGTGGCAGCACGACCCCGAAATGCCCGATACGCATCGTTCGATGTACCAGTATCTCGCCTCGGTGATGGAGCCGTGGGACGGCCCCGCAGCGTTGGCGATGACCGACGGCCGCTGGGTGGTCGCGGGCATGGACCGCAACGCGCTGCGCCCGCTGCGCTTCACGCGCACGATCGACAATCTACTGATCGTCGGGTCCGAAGCCGGCATGGTCGTCGTCCCCGAAAGCTCGGTCGTCCAGAAGGGGCGGCTCGGCCCGGGCCAGATGATCGCGGTCGACCTCCACCAAGGCACGCTATTCGACGATCGCGCGATCAAGGACCGGATCTCGACCGAGCTTCCCTATGCCGAGATGGCGGGCCGCTTCCTGTCGATGGACGATCTGGTCGACGCGCCCGGCGATGCGATGCCCGTGTGGGACCGCGCCGAGCTGACGCGCCGCCAGGTCGCGGCGGGCCAGACGCTCGAGGACATGGAACTGATCCTTGCGCCCATGGTCGAGGACGCCAAGGAGGCGATCGGCTCGATGGGCGACGACACGCCGCTTGCGGTCATCTCGGACAAGCCGCGGCTGATCAGCCAGTTCTTCCGCCAGAACTTCTCGCAGGTCACCAACCCGCCGATCGACAGCTTACGCGAAACGCAGGTGATGAGCCTCAAGACGCGCTTCGGCAACCTCGCCAACATCCTCGATCGTGAGGCGCAGAATGACGGCGTGCTCGTGCTCGACAGCCCCGTCCTCACCTGCGCCGAATGGCACCGGTTGAAGGCGCATTTCGGCGCGCAGGCCGCCGAGATCGACTGCACCTTCGAGACGGGGGGCGGGCAGGAAAGCCTGCGCGCCGCGATCACGCGCATTCGCGCCGAGGCCGAGCAGGCGGTGCGGGAGGGACGTTCCGAACTGTTCCTGACCGACGAGAATGTCGGGCCCGATCGCGTCGCGATCGCGGGCGTGCTCGCCGTCGCGGCGGTCCACACGCATCTCGTTCGCAAGGGGCTGCGCTCCTATGCCTCGGTCAACATCCGCACCGCCGAATGCCTCGACACGCATTATTACGCGGTGCTGATCGGGGTCGGCGCGACCACGGTGAACGCCTATCTTGCCGAGGCCGCGATTGTCGATCGCCAGGCGCGTGGCCTGTTCGGCGCGTACAGCCTCGACGAATGCCTCAAGCGTCACCGCAAGGCCGTCAATGACGGGCTTTTGAAGATCATGTCCAAGATGGGGATCGCGGTGATTTCCAGCTATCGCGGTGGCTATAATTTCGAGGCGGTCGGCCTGTCGCGCGCGCTGGTCAACGACTTCTTCCCCGGCATGCCCGCCAAGATCTCGGGCGAGGGCTATTCGTCGCTCCACTTGAACGCGATGATGCGGCACGGGGCGGCGTACGACAAGGCGGTGGTCACGCTGCCTATCGGCGGCTTCTACCGCCAGCGCCATGGCGGCGAGACGCACGCCTTTTCGGCGCAGCTGATGCACCTGCTCCAGACCTCGGTCGCGACCGACAGCTATTCGACCTATCTGCAGTTCGCCCGCGGCGTGCGCGACCTGCCGCCGGTCTATCTGCGCGACCTGCTCGAGTTCAACTTCACCAACGAGCCCGTGGCGATCGACAGCGTCGAGGCGATCACCGAGATCCGCAAGCGCTTCGTCACGCCTGGCATGTCGCTAGGCGCGCTTTCGCCAGAAGCGCACGAAACGCTCGCCATCGCAATGAACCGCATCGGCGCCAAGGCGGTATCGGGCGAGGGCGGCGAGGATTCGGCGCGCTACAGGCCCTATGAGAATGGCGACAACGCCAATTCGGTGATCAAGCAGATCGCCTCGGGCCGTTTCGGCGTCACCGCCGAATATCTCGGCGCGTGCGAGGAGATCGAGATCAAGGTCGCCCAAGGCGCCAAGCCCGGCGAGGGCGGCCAGCTTCCCGGCTTCAAGGTCACCGAGTTCATCGCCAAGCTCCGCCATGCGACCCCGGGGGTCTCGCTGATCTCGCCCCCGCCGCATCACGACATCTATTCGATCGAGGATCTGGCACAGCTGATCTACGACCTGAAGATGATCAACCCGCGCGCGCGCGTCTGCGTCAAGCTCGTCTCCTCGGCGGGGATCGGCACCGTGGCGGCGGGCGTCGCCAAGGCGCACGCTGACGTCATCCTCGTCGCGGGCCATGTCGGCGGCACCGGCGCTTCGCCCCAGACTTCGGTCAAGTATGCGGGCACGCCGTGGGAAATGGGCCTCAGCGAAGTCAATCAGGTGCTGACGCTCAACGGCCTGCGCCACCGGGTCAAGCTGCGCACCGATGGCGGGCTCAAAACCGGGCGCGACATCGTCATCGCCGCGATCCTCGGCGCCGAGGAATTCGGTATCGGCACGCTGTCGCTGGTGGCGATGGGCTGCATCATGGTGCGCCAGTGCCATTCGAACACCTGCCCCGTCGGCGTCTGCACCCAGGATGAGAAGCTCAGGCAGAAGTTCGTCGGCACCCCCGAAAAGGTCATCAACCTGATGACCTTCATCGCGGAAGAAGTACGTGAGATTCTTGCGCGACTGGGTTTCCGATCGCTGGACGAAATCATCGGCCGTACCGAGCTGCTGCGCCAAGTCAGCCGTGGCGCCGAACATCTCGACGATCTCGATCTCAATCCCGTCCTCGCCAAGGTCGATGCCGACGACGACAAGCGCCGCTTCAATATCGGCGGCTTCCGCAACGAGGTACCCGACAGCCTCGACGCGCAGATGATCGCAGATGCCAAGGCGGTGTTCGAGCGACGCGAGAAGATGCAGCTCACCTATAATGTTCGCAACACGCACCGCGCGGTTGGCACGCGCTTCTCGTCCGAGATTACGCGCCTCTACGGCATGTCCGCGCTTAATGACGGGCATGTCCATGTCCGGCTGCGCGGTTCGGCGGGCCAATCCTTGGGCGCGTTCCTCTGCAAGGGCATCACGCTCGAGGTGTTCGGCGACGCCAATGATTATGTCGGCAAGGGGCTTTCGGGCGGGATCATCACGGTGCGCCCGACGGTCAGCTCACCACTCGACAGCCATGCCAACACGATCATCGGCAACACCGTCCTCTACGGCGCGACCTCGGGCAAGCTGTTCGCGGCGGGTCAGGCGGGCGAGCGCTTCGCGGTCCGCAATTCGGGCGCCGAAGTCGTCGTCGAAGGCTGCGGCGCCAATGGCTGCGAGTACATGACCGGCGGCACCGCGGTGATTCTCGGCAAGGTCGGCACCAATTTCGGTGCGGGCATGACGGGCGGTATGGCCTTCATCCTCGACGAGGACGGCTATTTCGAGCGCCGGGCCAATCCCGACAGCATCGTCTGGCAGCGGCTCGATTCGGCCTATTGGGAAGCCAAGCTCAAGTCGCTCATCGCCGAGCATGCGGTCGCGACCGACAGCAAATGGTCCAACGCGATCCTCGACGACTGGGATCGCCGGCGGCACCAGTTCTGGCAGGTCTGCCCGAGGGAAATGCTGTCGCGGCTCGACTATCCGCTCAGCGATGCGCCCGCGGAGCTTGCGGCGGAATAGCGCATGGAACCCGTTCAGCCTGGACTCATTTAATACTGACTATGTGTCCAGGCTGTTCCCGCGCGTCTTCGCGCGTCTGGAGGATTGCGATGCGTTATTTCGTGCTCGGCCTTGTTGCGCTGGCCTTCACCGCGCCTGTCCATGCTCAGGATCATGAGCGTGCGCCCGAAGCGGAGATTGCGCGCAAGATGAACGATCCCGCGATGCAGGACCGTGTCAACGGCGCGATGTCGGGGGTGATGGGCGCGGTGCTTGACATGCGTGTCGGCGAGATAGAGCGCGCGATCGATCCCAACTCGCGTACCCCGCGCGACGAGACGCTGCGCGATCGCGCCGAACGCGACGATCCTTATTTCGAGGAGCGGATGGCGCACCGGACGCGCGCGATGACGGGCGCTGTGGGCAGTATGGCGACGCAGATGGCGGTGATGATGCCCGAGCTCCGCCGCGTGCTGGCCGACATGGCGGTCCGCATGACCGATATCGGGGGCCGCGTCTCGTTGCCTGATTACGAAGATGATTGGGACGACTGAGAAAAAGCCGCCACCCGTGGCTCACGCCGCATCAAAGGCTGGACGGACTCGCCGCGTGCGCTAAAGCTGCGGGCCCATGTGGCATCTCTTCCAGTTTCCGCTCTGCCCCTTTTCGCGCAAGGTCCGTCTTCTTCTCGGTGAGAAGGGCGTCGGCTATGAGCTCGTGCGCGAATCCCCGTGGGAGCGCCGCGACGAGTTCATCGACATGAACCCCGCGGGGCAGACCCCGGTGATGACCGAGGCCGACCGCAGCCTGATCCTCATCGATTCCTCCGCGATCTGCGAATATTTCGAGGAGACCACCGACAAGGCGCAGCTCATCGGCGGCACCGCCGCGCACCGCGCCGAGGTGCGCCGGCTCGTCTCGTGGTTCGATCATCAATTCTATGGCGATGTCGTCGCCCCGCTCATGCACGAACGGATGAAGAAGCGGCTGGTCGACCGCGCGGCGCCCGATGCGCGCATCCTGCGCGAGGCGATGAAGAATGCGCACAGCCATTTCGACTATATCGACTATCTCCTCGATCACCGCACCTGGCTCGCCGGCGCGACGCTCAGCCTCGCCGACCTTGCCGCCGCCGCGCATATCTCGGTTGCGGACTATCTGGGCGGGATCGACTTCAGGGGGCATGAGCTCGTCAAGCGCTGGTATGCAGGGCTCAAGTCGCGCCCAAGCTTCCGCCCGCTGCTTTCGGAGCGGATGGAGGTGATCAAGCCCCCCGAGCATTACGACAAGGTGGATTTCTGACGCCGCACGGCTAGTCTGCCTGCGGACAGCGGAGGGCAGACGACGATGCGAAGTGCAGCAAGCCGATCGGTCGCGATCCTGGCAGCCACCTTGGCGCTTGGCGCCGGCGCGCACGCCCAGCCAGTCGAATATTATCCCGTCGAAGGTCCGCAGGCGCGCCCCTTCTCCGAGGCGGTGCGCGTCGGCGACATCCTCTACCTCTCGGGCGAGATCGGGACGACCGAAAGTGGTGCGCTCGCGGCGGGCGGGCTTGCCGCCGAGACGAAGCAGATGATGGAAAATATCGGCGCCAAGTTGCGCAAGCACGAGCTGGGCTTCGACGCGGTTTTCAAATGCACCGTGATGCTCGCCGACATGCGCCGCTGGGGCGATTTCAACGCGATCTATATCACCTATTTCAAGCCCGATCGCCTGCCCGCGCGCAGCGCCTTCGGCGCCAATGGCCTGGCGCTCGGTGCGCAGGTCGAGCTCGAATGCTGGGCCAGATTGCCCGACCGGAATTAGTCGCGGCAAGATCGGCACAGTGACGCTTGCACCATTGTATACCATGTTATATACATAGATATGCAAGGTGCGGCTGGAGACAAAAATGCCTGAGGATATCGTGCGCCAGCTTGGCTTTCTCATGCTGGGAAGCAGGCTCAAGCGGATCGGCGATCGGATGCAGGCCGATGTCGGACGCTTTGTCGAAAGGGCGGGCCTGCCGGTCCAGCCCGCGCAATATCCGTTGCTCGCCGCGATCGACCGCCACGGCCCGCTGACCGTGAACGAACTGGTCGAGGCTGTGGGCGTCAGCCAGCCCGGCGTCACCCGCAGCATCGCGCGGCTGATCGAAATGGGGCTGCTGGAAACCCGCGTCACGCACCGCGACCTGCGCCACAAGACGGTCGGGCTCACCGCGGCTGGCGAGGAGGCGATGGCCCGCTCGAAGCGCGATATCTGGCCGCGCATCGATGCTGCCGTCGCACAGCTCTGCGCCGGCCTGTCAGGCCCGCTGCTCGATCAGCTCGCCGCGATAGAGGCGGGGCTCGCGCATACACCGCTCGACCGGCGCGCCGCCGACGCTGCGAACCGGAGGCTCATCCTCCGCAGCTATTCGGACTCGCTTGCGCAAGCGTTCCACGACATCAACGCCGAGTGGATCGAGACGATGTTTGCCATGGAAGATGCGGATCGCGAGGTGCTCGAACAGCCGCGCGAACGCATCATCGGTCCGGGCGGCGACATTCTTTTCGTCGAGGCCGAGGGGCTCGGCATCATCGGCACCTGCGCACTTCGCAAGACCGGAGACGGACAATTCGAGCTGACCAAGATGGGGGTCCGCGAGACTGCGCGTGGGCTCAAGGCAGGCGAATTTTTGCTTGAGGCCGTCATAGAGCGCGCCCGCGAGCTGGGCGCGGACAATCTCTACTTGCTTACCAACGCCAAATGCGCGGCCGCGATCCATCTCTACGAAAAACTCGGCTTTGTTCACGACGCGGAGATTATGCGCGACTTCGGCGCGCGCTACGTACGCTGCGACGTGGCGATGCGCTACCGCCCCGACCAGACGAGGGTTTTGGCACGGCACTGAGCCCCGGCCAACGCTTGAGAAATCGCAAGGCGGGCGATCGCGCTGCCCCTACAGTTCGCTTCGTTGCTGAACAGGATGATGTTGTTGCGCGCGCGTGGCATTCCAACAGGAGAAAACTGTCATGCGAGGATTGATTGTGCCGCTTGCCGCGGCATGCGTGATGCTGGCCTCACCGGCCCCCGCGCAACAGGCGCAGCGCGAGAGCATCGTCTCGATCTACCGCGCCGCGCCCGGTCAGCAGCGCGCGCTGCTCCAATGGTTTGCGCAGCAGGACGGCTATGCCAAGGCCGCGGGCGTCGCCGCCTCGCAGCTCTATGTCCATCAGAACGGCGCGAGCTGGGATTTCGTCTGGATCCAGCCCAAGACGACCGAGGCGCAGGACAAGGCGATCGACGAGGCAGCCAAGCGCGCCGGCCAGCCCGCGGGCCCGGCAATGGGCCTCAAGCTGCGCGAATATATCGCCGAGCACAGCGATACGCTCGCAGTCGGCCCCGTCACCGCGGACGAATGGCTCAAGGTCGTCGGCCAGTAGCGACTGGCCGTTCGGGGCTCCCCGTCCGCGCCATGCGCGCCCGCGCGGGAATGGCGCGGGCGTTCAGTCGGCGTGTACCGCCGTCACGAAATAGTCGAGCGCCTTGTTCTCGGAGAGCTTGAAGCCGTGCGCGGGCGAGAAGCTCATGCCCGTGACGTCGATCACCTTGAGCCCTGCCGCCTCGACGAGCGCGGTCAGTTCCTCGGGGGTCAGGAACTTGTCCCAGTCGTGCGTGCCGCGCGGGATCCGGCCGGTGCCTTCGGCAATCGTGATCAGCGCGAGGTGCGACAGGCTCGTGCGGTTGGGTGTGGAAAGGATCATTAGCCCGCCCGGCGCCAGCGAGCCCGCAAGCCCTTCCACGAACGCCTCTGCATCAGTCACATGCTCGAGCACCTCAAGCGAGGTGATGAGGTCGAAGCGCCGCCCGCCCAGCGTCTCGATGCCGCCTTGCTCATAGGCAACCGCCAGCCCTGACTGCGCGGCATGGTGGCGCGCGACCGCGACATTCTCCGCTGCCGCGTCTATCCCGATCACAGTCGCGCCCAGCCGCGCCAGCGGCTCGCAGAGCAGCCCCGCGCCGCAGCCCATGTCGAGCGCGGTCTTGCCGGCGAGCGGCCGCCGTTCATGCTCGTCGAGCTGCCAGTGCCAGTCGGCCATGTCGCGGAGATAGTGAAGCCGGACGGGATTCATCCGGTGGAGCATCGCGGAGGAGCCCTTCGGATCCCACCATTCCGCCGCCATTCGGCCGAAATGCGCGGCCTCTTTCGGATCGATCGTAGTTGCGTTTGACATGGCGCGACCCTATCAGGGCCGCGCCTTTTGACCAAAGGGCATTTCAGGGAATTTTCGGGAAGTCTCAATGGCCCGTATTGTAATGAAATTCGGCGGAACCTCGATGGCGGGCATCGAAAGGATTCGCAACGTCGCGCAGCGCGTAAAGCACGAGGTCGATGCGGGCAATGAAGTCGCGGTCGTCGTCTCGGCGATGGCGGGCGAGACCGACCGGCTGGTCAATTTCTGCCGTGAGGCGAGTTCGCTCTATGACACGCGCGAATATGACGTCGTGGTCGCAGCGGGCGAGCAGGTGACGAGCGGACTGCTCGCGATCACGCTCCAGGCGTTGGGCGTCCGCGCGCGCAGCTGGCTCGGCTGGCAGCTTCCCATCCGCACCAATGAGGCACATGCCTCGGCTCGCATCGAGACGATCGACACTGACGCGCTCATCGCCGCGATGCAGGGCGGGCAGGTCGCGGTCATTCCGGGTTTCCAGGGCATGGCTGAGGACGGCCGCGTCACGACACTGGGACGTGGCGGATCGGATACCTCGGCGGTCGCGGTGGCAGCTGCGGTCAGGGCTGATCGGTGCGACATCTACACCGATGTCGACGGCGTCTATACCACCGATCCGCGCATCGTGCCGCGCGCGCGCAAGCTGAAGAAGGTCACCTACGAGGAAATGCTCGAGCTTGCGAGCGTCGGCGCCAAGGTGCTCCAGACGCGCTCTGTCGGGCTCGCTATGAAGGAGAAGGTGCGCGTCCAGGTGCTCTCCTCCTTCGAGGATCCGACCGACGACGAACTGCCGGGGACGATGATCGTCGGCGATGACGAGATTGAGGAAAACGAAATGGAACGCCAACGCATCACCGGCATCGCGCTCGACAAGAACGAGGCCAAGATCACGCTGACCGACGTACCCGACCGGCCCGGCGCAGTCGCCGCGATTTTCGGTCCGCTCGCGGAAGCCAACATCAACGTCGACGTGATCGTCCAGAACGTCGCGCATGACGCGGGATCGACCGACGTCACCTTCACCGTGCCCGGCGCCGAGCTGGCGCGCGCGATCGACGCGCTTGAAAAGGCCAAAGGCGTGATCGGCTATGGCGAGCTCAAGCACGACACCAAGATCTGCAAGGTCTCGATCGTCGGCGTCGGCATGCGCAGCCATGCAGGCGTGGCCTCGACGATGTTCAAGGCGCTGGCGGACCGCGGCATCAACATCCAGGCGATCGCGACTTCGGAAATCAAGGTTTCGGTGCTGATCGAGGAGGATTATGCCGAGCTCGCGGTGCGCGTGCTGCACACCGCCTACGGTCTCGACGGCCCGGAGCCGCTTGAAGCATGAGCATCGGTCAGGAACGCCTCGCCCGCCGCATGGCGCGTGGCGCCGAATTCCTTGGTTGCGAAATCGCAATCCTCGGCGGCGCGATGAGCTGGATCTCGGAGCGCCACCTCGTCTCCGCGATCTCCGATGCTGGCGGCTTCGGCGTGATCGCGTGCGGCGCGATGAGCCCCGAACTGCTCGACACCGAGATTGCCGAGACCAAGAAGCGCACGACCGGGCCCTTCGGCGTCAACCTCATCACCATGCACCCGCAGCTGTTCGAGCTGATCGAGGTGTGCGCGAAGCACAATGTCAGCCACGTCGTGCTCGCGGGCGGCTTGCCGCCGGGGGGGGCGCTCGACGCAATCAAGGCGAGCGGCGCCAAGGTGATCTGCTTCGCGCCCGCGCTCGCGCTGGCGAAGAAGCTGATCCGTTCGGGCGTGGACGCGCTGGTGATCGAGGGCATGGAGGCGGGCGGCCATATCGGCCCCGTCTCGACCTCGGTTCTCGCGCAGGAAATGCTCCCCGAGATCGCCGAGCAGCTTCCCGTCTTCGTCGCGGGCGGCATCGGCAAGGGCCAGCTGATCGCGGGTTATCTCGAAATGGGTGCGGCGGGCGTCCAGCTCGGCACGCGTTTCGTCTGCGCCACCGAATGCATCGCGCATCCCAATTTCAAAAAGGCGTTCATTCGCGCCTCGGCGCGCGACGCGATCGCCAGCGTCCAGATCGACCCGCGCCTGCCTGTGATCCCGGTGCGCGCGCTCCGCAATGCCGAGATGGAGGCCTTTGCCGCCAAGCAGCGCCAGGTCGCGCAGATGCTCGACGACGGCAAGGTCGACATGAATGCCGCCCAGCTCGAGATCGAACATTACTGGGCGGGCGCGCTGCGTCGCGCGGTGATCGACGGCGATGTCGAAACGGGTTCGGTGATGGCGGGGCAGTCGGTGGGTATGGTCAAGGCCGAGGAGCCCGTGGCCGACATCATCGCGACACTGATGGCCGAGGCTGCCGAGGCTCTGGAGACGCGCACGCACTGAACTCCGGCCAGCCCCGGATCCTGCCGGGGCGCCGGTTTGCAGCCGGGGTCGAAAAAGCGTCGCGGAATCATGCAAGCATATTGGAAAGCGGGACCACTTTCTGATAGCGCTTCTTGTCGATGGCCTCATCCGCACCGACCACATCCGCTGTCGCTTCTGCGCGCGAAATCCTCACCCGCCTTCATGATGTGATGGCGGCGCGAACGGGGGCTCAGGCCAAGCTCAACCAGGTCGTCAACATCCTCGGCGAGGCGCTAGATTCCGAGGTCTGTTCGATCTACCTGCTGCGCGACGGCGTGCTCGAACTGTTCGCGACGCGCGGGCTGAAGCAGGAGGCGGTCCACGTCACCAAGCTGGCGTTCGGGGAAGGCCTGGTCGGAACGATCGCCGAGAATGTCGAGATGCTCAATCTCGACGAGGCCGCCAGCCATCCCGATTTCGCCTACAAGCCCGAGACCGGCGAGGAGCTCTTCCACAGCTTTGCGGGCGTACCGATCGTGCGCCGCGAGGAGGCCGTGGGCGTGCTCTCGATCCAGCATGCCGAGCCGCGCAAATATGACGAACTCGTGATCGAGGCGCTGCAGACCGTGGCGATGGTGCTGTCCGAGCTCATCGCCAATGCCGGGCTGATCGACGAGAGGGCGGCAGCCGCGGGGCGCGTCCACAACACCGATCCCGTCCGCCTCACGGGCCTGAAGCTCGTTGACGGCATGGCGCGGGGCTTTGCGGTCTATCACCAGCCACGCATCACGATCGAACACACCGTCGCCGAGGATGTCGAGGCGGAACGGCACAGGGTCTATTCGGCCTTCGACAAGATGCGCGAGCAGATCGACCGCATGGCGAGCCAGGCCGAGTTCGGCGGCGGCGAGCACCAGGAGGTGCTCGAGATGTACAAGATGTTCGCCTATGACGAGGGCTGGTCGCGCCGGATCAACGAGGCGATCGACAGCGGCCTGACCGCCGAGGCGGCGATCGAGCGCGTCCAGCAGCGCACCCGCATGCGGATGCGCCAGATCGACGATCCGCTGCTTGCGGACCGGATGCACGATCTGGAGGACCTGTCCAACCGGCTGCTCAGGATTGTCTCGGGCCAGCTGGGCTCGGCGGCACAGCTGGGACTCAGGCAAGACACAATCCTGATCGCGCGCAACCTTGGCCCCGCCGAACTGCTCGAATATGATCGCCGCCGTCTGAAGGGCGTGATCCTTGAGGAAGGGTCGTTGACCGCCCACGTCATCATCGTCGCGCGCGCGATGGGGGTCCCCGTGCTCGGCCGCGTCACCAATGTCCGCCGCACGATCGGTGAAGGCGATCTTGTCCTGCTCGATGCGAGCCAGAGTGCGGTTTTCGTCCGCCCCTCACCCTCGATGGAGGAGGCTTTCGAGGCCAAGCTCGATGTCAGCCAGAAACGCCGCGCCGCGTTCGCCGCACTGCGCAACGAGCCTTCGCTCACGAAGGACGGCGCGCATATCGCGCTGATGGTCAATGCGGGCTTGCGTGACGACGTCGCCGCGCTCGACACTACAGGCGCCGAGGGCATCGGGCTGTTCCGCACCGAATTCCAGTTCCTCGTCTCGGCGACGCTGCCGCAGCGCGAGCGTCAGCAACGGCTCTACCGCGACGTGCTCGAGGCCGCGGGCGACCGTCCCGTCATCTTCCGCACCGTCGATATCGGCGGAGACAAGGCGCTGCCCTATATGCGCCATGACGGCGAGGCCGAGGAGAACCCGGCAATGGGGTGGCGCGCGCTGCGCGTCGCGCTCGACCGCAACGGGCTGATGAAGGCGCAGGCGCGCGCGCTGCTCGAGGCCGCGGCGGGACGTACGCTTCACGTCATGTTCCCGATGGTCTCCGAGCCTTGGGAGTTCGAGGAAGCCAAGGCGTTGTTCGAGACGCAGCGGGACTGGGTCGCTTCGCGCGGCCGGATGCTGCCGAGTGCAATTCGCTACGGCGCGATGCTCGAGGTGCCCGCGCTCGCCGAGAGCCTGGACATATTGCTCCCCAAGATCGATTTCCTCTCGATCGGCACCAACGACCTGACCCAGTTCCTGTTCGCCGCCGATCGCGCGCATCCGAAGCTCGCCGAGCGTTATGACTGGCTTAGCCCCGCGATCCTGCGCTTCCTGCGCCGCGTCGTTACGCCGACAAAAGCGGCGGGCGTGCCCGTCGCGGTGTGCGGCGAAATGGGCGGGCGGGCGCTGGAGGCGATGGCGCTGATCGGGCTCGGCATCGAACGGCTGTCGATCACGCCGGCGGCGATCGGCCCGGTCAAGGCGATGCTGCGCTCGCTCGATCGTGGCGCGCTGCAGGCGGTGCTTTCGGGCTGGCTCGACACGCCCCCGCCCAACATGCGCACAGCGCTTGCGCAATGGGCGGCGCAGAACGGTGTAGAGGTCGCCTGAACGCCCGAAAAAAGCATGACAAAACCCCGCGCTACGCATTGACATTGCGCACACGCAAATGTGACATGTGTGTCCTGGGTCGAAAATCTGACAAGCTAAGGTGGGATGACGGATCAAAGCGAAGCCGAGGGGACATACGCATCCCCCAAAAGGGTTGGGGAGCGGCTTGCCGAGGCGCGCAAGGCCGCCAATCTTGATCTCGCCGACATCGCGACGCGCACGCGGATTCCGCAGCGCCATCTCGAGGCGATCGAGGAGGGGCGTTATAACGACCTTCCCGCCATCACTTATTGCTCCGGCTTTACAAAGGCTTATGCGCGCGCGCTCGGGCTGGACGAGGTCGCCTTTGCGCGCGATGTTCGTCATGAGCTCGAGGAGTATCGCGGCGTCACACACGAGCCCGAATATTTCGAACCTGCGGATCCCGCGCGCGTGCCGACGCGTGCGCTCGCCTGGACCGCGGTGGTGCTCGCGTTGCTGCTCGTCGGAGGATTCGTGATCTTCCGCGGCGGTTTGCTCGACGATTTTGGCGGGCGCGATCCCGACGCGATCGCGGCTGGCACCGAAGCGCTCGAGCCGCTGCCGGAGGAAAATGCTGGCCCCGCCAATGCCACTGCGCCCGCGCCTGCGGCGCCCGCCGCTGCCACAACAGGCCCCGTCGTGCTCACCGCGACGCAGGACGTCTGGCTGCGCATCTACGAGCCCGGCGGCAAGCGGCTGTTCGAAAAGACAATGAAAGTGGGCGAGACCTACCTGGTGCCCGAAGACGCGACCAATCCGCAGATCCTGACGGGCCGCCCCGACGCGCTGCGCGTCACCGTGGGCGGTCGCGAGGTCGCGCCGCTCGGTCCGCCCGAAAAGACGATCGCCGATGTCGGGGTCAGCGCGGCGGCGCTTGCCGCGCGAACTCCGGCTGCGGCTCCGGCCGGCACGTCGGGCACGGCGCCGGGGGCAGCCCCTGTTGCCCCCGCGCCCAACGCGCCCTCGGCATCGAACGCCCAGCTGCCTCCGGGCACGGCTCGGCCGTGACCTCGGCGCTGCTCCGGCCTTGAGGCGGGGGCCGCGCTGTCCCTATAAGGCGCCTGAACACATCACCCAATGAGCGGGACGAATATCATGCGTAGAACGCTGTTTCTGGCGATCCTTCTTGGCGGTATCGCCGCGCAGCCGCTTGCGGCACAGAATGCTGGCAATCTGGCACCGCGCGTCGACAAGCTCGAAAAGGAGATGAAGGCGGTCCAGCGCAAGGTCTTTCCCGGCGGCGCGACCGGCTACTTCGAACCCGAAATCGCGCCGCAGACGCAGGCCGTCGATCCCGCGGGCGAGCCCGCCTCGACCCCGATCGCCGACCTCACCGCGCGCGTGAACGCGCTCGAGACCGAGTTGCGATCGCTGACCGAACAGTCCGAGCAGAATGCGTTCAAGGTCCGCCAGCTCGAAGACGCGATGGTCAAGTACAAGGGCGAGGTCGACGCACGGCTGCAGGCGCTCGAGGGCGGCGCGGCACCCGCCACGCCCGACGGCGGCACAACATCGACGGGGACGGTCAAGCCGCCTGTCGCCACACCCACCGCGCCCGCGCTGACCACCGAGCGCGCGGCCGCGCTCGATGCGATCGGCAAGCCGTCGACGGGCGAGGCGGGTGAAGACGCCTATCTCTACGGCTATCGGCTGTGGGAAGCGAAATTCTATCCGCAGGCGCAGGCGCAGCTGAAGGCGTTCATCGCGAAATATCCCAAGCACAAGCGGGTCAGCTATGCACAGAACCTGCTTGGTCGCGCCTATCTCGACGAGGGCAAGCCCGCGCTCGCCGCAACCGCCTTTTACGACAATTACCAGAAGCTACCGAAAGGCGAGCGCGCGCCCGACAGCCTCTATTATCTGGGCGTCTCGCTGACGCGTCTCAAAAAGACCGCCGACGCATGCAAGGTTTTCGAGGAATTCGATCAGGTCTTTGGCGCGACCGCGTCGGCCGGCCTTAAGGCGCAGGTCGCCAGGAGCAAGGCCGAGGCGAAGTGCAAGGCGTAGCCGCAATGAGGCCGTTCGCGCTTTCGCGGGAATGACGGTAAGGGAGGCGAATGGCCGTCTCGCCCGAAACCCTTGAGCGCTTCCTCAAAGGCATTCCCGCGCTCAGTGCGGATGCGCGTGTCGGCGTCGCGGTCTCGGGCGGGCCCGACAGCCTTGCGCTGCTGCTGCTCGCTGAGGCCGCCTGGCCTGGCCGCGTCCGCGCGGCGACGGTCGATCATGGCTTGCGACCCGAATCCGCCGCCGAGGCACGCTGGGTGGCCGATCTCTGTGCGACGCGCGGAATCGCGCACACCACGCTGACGCCCGAAATACCGATCACGGGTTCGCTGCAGGCCGAGGCAAGGCGTGCGCGCTATGCGCTGCTCGAGGCGTGGCGGATCGACAGGGGTGCGACCTGGATCATGACCGCGCACCATGCCGATGATCAGGCCGAAACGCTGCTGATGCGCCTGAACCGCGGGGCGGGGGTCGGCGGGCTCGCGGGAATCCGCGCGATCAACGGCGCGATCGTGCGTCCGCTGCTCGGCTGGCGCCGCGTCGAGCTCCAGGCGATCGTCGATGCGGCGGGACTGACCGCGCTGCGCGATCCCTCCAATGAGGATCTGCGCTTCGATCGTGCGCGCTTCCGCCGCCACCTCGCCGATGCTCCGTGGATTGACGCGCAAGCGCTCGCAAAGAGCGCCGCCAATCTCGCCGATGCCGAATCCGCGCTCGGCTGGATGACGGAACGGCTCGCCGCCGAACGCATCGTCGAGACCGGCGACGCGCTCACGCTCGATCCGCGCGATTTGCCCGCCGAGTTCGTCCGCCGCTTGCTACGGATCGCCCTCGCGCGGCTTGAGCGCGATGTCGCGCCGTCGGGCCCCGAACTTGACCGCGCGCTGGCCGAAATGGCACATTCGCGTCAGGTCAGCCTTGGCAACCTGCTTGTGCAGGGCGGCGCAATCTGGCGGATTCATCGCGCTCCGCCGCGTCGCGCGGGCATTTGAACCCGCCACCCGCAGAAATGCACGGGGTTGCATTGTCTTTAAGCATTCGCGCCCTATTTTAGTCGGGTACGAATCTATCCGGACACCCTGATGAACGACGACGACAACAAGCAGCCCGAATCCAACCCCTGGATGAAGAGCCTCCTGATCTGGGTAGGCATTCTGGTCGGACTCGCGCTGTTCGTGGCAATGTTCGACGGTCGCACGCGCGCCGCGGCGGCGGACGGCATCTCCTATTCGGAATTCCTCCAGCGCGTCGATGAAGGCACCGTCAAGAAGGTCGAGATCGCGGGCGACGTCGTCTCGGGCACGCTCTCGAACGACAAGGCGTTCCGCACCTACGCGCCCAATGATCCCATGCTGATCGAGCGTCTGAAGGAAAAGGGCGTCAACTTCGCGGCCAAGCCCGAGGAACAGCCCTCGATCTGGCTCGTCATCCTCTATCAGTCGCTGCCCTTCATCCTGATCATCGGCATCGCCTTCTTCATCATGCGGCAGATGCAGAAAAATGCGGGTTCGGGCGCGATGGGCTTCGGCAAGTCGCGCGCGCGCATGCTCACGCAGAAGGAAGGCCGCGTGACCTTTGACGATGTCGCGGGCATCGACGAGGCGCGCGAGGAGCTGCAGGAAATCGTCGACTTCCTCAAGGATCCGACCAAGTTCGCGCGCCTCGGCGGCAAGATCCCCAAGGGCGCGCTGCTCGTGGGTTCGCCGGGTACCGGCAAGACGCTGCTCGCCCGCGCGATCGCGGGTGAGGCGGGCGTGCCCTTCTTCACCATTTCGGGTTCGGACTTCGTCGAGATGTTCGTCGGCGTCGGCGCGTCCCGGGTCAGGGACATGTTCGAACAGGCCAAGAAGAACGCGCCGTGCATCGTCTTCATCGATGAGATCGACGCCGTCGGCCGTCACCGGGGTGCGGGCCTCGGCAATGGCAATGACGAGCGCGAGCAGACGCTCAACCAGCTCCTCGTCGAGATGGACGGCTTCGAGGCCAATGAAGGCATCATCATCATCGCGGCAACCAACCGCCCCGATGTGCTCGATCCCGCGCTGCTGCGTCCGGGCCGCTTCGACCGCCAGGTCGTCGTGCCGCGCCCCGATATCGACGGCCGCGTGAAGATCCTCGAAGTCCACATGAAGAAGGTGCCGCTGGCGCCCGACGTCAGCGCGCGCACGATCGCGCGCGGGACGCCCGGCTTCTCGGGCGCCGACCTCGCCA
Organism: Sphingobium sp. FW306-1B-F04DB; assembly: GCF_058781925.1. Taxonomy (NCBI): domain Bacteria; kingdom Pseudomonadati; phylum Pseudomonadota; class Alphaproteobacteria; order Sphingomonadales; family Sphingobiaceae; genus Sphingobium; species Sphingobium sp. FW306-1B-F04DB. The sequence continues at coordinate 58,572 of NZ_JBYSXE010000013.1, forward strand.
ATCTCGTCAACGAGGCCGCGCTGCTCGCGGCGCGCAAGGGCAAGCGCCTCGTCGCCATGTCCGAGTTCGAGGAGGCCAAGGACAAGGTCATGATGGGCGCCGAGCGCAAGTCGATGGTCATGACCGAGGACGAAAAGAAGGCTACCGCCTATCACGAGGCGGGCCATGCGCTTGTCTCGCTCCATGTGCCGGGCTGCGATCCGCTCCATAAGGTCACGATCATCCCGCGCGGCCGCGCGCTGGGCGTAACCTGGAACCTGCCCGATCGCGACCGCTATTCGATGTCGATGAAGCAGATGAAGGCCAAGCTCGCGCTTTGCTTCGGTGGCCGCATCGCCGAGCAGCTCATCTACGGCGAGGATTCGCTCAACACCGGCGCTTCCAACGACATCCAGCAGGCGACCGACATGGCGCGCGCGATGGTCATGGAATATGGCATGAGCGAGAAGCTCGGCTGGCTGCGCTATCGCGACAATCAGGACGAGGTGTTCCTCGGCCATTCGGTGTCGCGCAGCCAGCACATGTCGGAGCAGACCGCGCGCCTGATCGACGAGGAGGTCCGCCGCCTTGTCGAGGAAGGCGAGTCCGTTGCGCGTCAGGTGCTCACCGACAATCTCCACGAGCTCCATCGTCTTGCCGAGGCGCTGCTCGAGTACGAGACGCTGTCGGGCGAGGAATCCAAGCGCGCGATCGCGGGTGACGATATCGGCCGCAACGACGGCAACGCCCACAAGCCCGCTTCGCTGGGTACGGGCGGCTCATCCATCCCCAAGACGCGGCGGCCCAGCGGCGGCTTTGGCGGTCCGGCGCCGCAGGGCGCCTGACGCGTGCACCTGGGGGGATTGCTGGCGCTGCTGCTTCTGCAGGCGGCGCCGGCGGCACCTGTACCGGTTTCGGCTGACCGCAGCGTCGCCGATTTCCTGGCGCGCGCCCAAGCGGTGAGGAGGCTCGGCGACGCTGCCTCGACCTCTCCCGAATTTGCGGCGATCAAGGCCGAGGTGGCGGCGGTCACGCGCTCATATCGTGCCGATCTCGCACGCCAGCGTGCCGCCGGCCAGTCGCCGCACAGCTGCCCACCCGATCGTTCGGGGCTGACGTCGTCCAATCTGATGGCCGAACTCAACCAGGTCCCGGTGGAGCTGCGCGCGACGACGACCGTCAAGTCGGTCTATTACGCCATGATGAAGAAGCGCTATCCCTGCCCGTTCCCGTGATGGTGCAAGCGCGAAGGGGGGAATGGATGCCCATCTATTGCGACGAAAGCGGCGGAACATCGGCAGGCGCGATGGTCTTCGCCGGGGTATCGATCGAAGCCGACGCCGCCGACGCGCTCCTCAAGCGCTTCAAGGCGGTCACCGGCATCCGCGGCGAGATGAAGGGCAGCCGTATCTCGCTGGTCGAGCGCGGCCTGTTCTGCGAATTGCTCGCGCGCTTCGGCGGGCGCGCGATCGTCGCGCAGCTCCGCGCCGACCGTATTCCCGGGGTGCCGGGCGAGAAGGATCGCGATCTCAAGGCCTATGCCGCGTTGCTCGAGGATGTGGTTTCGGCATGGCTGCCCGAAACCGCGGGCTGTGCCGAAGTGATCATCGACGACGGGCGCTACGACGCCGCCACGCTTGGCCTTGTGCGCCAGGACATCGCCGCGCTGCTCGGTACCTGCGGTCGCGCGCGGCTCGAGGACAGCCGCCGCTCGGCTGGCGTGCAGATCGCCGACGTCATCGCCAACTCGGTCTTCAATCTGGCGATCTCCTCCGAGCGCGCCGAACGCATTCGCCGCATCCTCGCGCCCTTCATGGCGGACGGCATTGTCCGTCTGCGGACGCTGGGATGAAGGTTTCGTGAAATTTTTTTGACGCAATGCGGAACCCGTCTCGGGCTCACCCGTTCTGTACCTGCTCGATCGAAAGAAAGAGCGATATGACTGGCTCCGACCTTTACGGAAAGAGCCGTCTAGGGAGCCCCGCCGCGAAAGCGACGGGGCTTACCTGTTTTCAGGGCCGATCGATCCAACGCCTTTTGCGCACACAGCCTGGCGGAGGAAACGCGCGGCGTTCCCCCATTCACTAGGCTTGGCTCATCGGGATTCGGGGGCGGCGAAACGGCTGGCGAGGTGATCGCGCACCGAAGGATGCAGTGGGTGGACGAAGGAACAGCCGTAAACATCGCGCTCGCGCCATTCGACCACCGATTCGAGCCCGCCAAGTCCGGGCAGCGTCACGAAGATCCGCGACCCGACCTGGAGCGCGGCCGTCGTGACGAGCCGGAACCCGGTAGCCGACAGATCGGTCAGATCCGCGGCAAGCCGATGTGTGGACTGTTCGCGCACGCCCGCATGTATCCTGACGCTGACGCGCTCGACGCGGCGCGCATCATGATCCGTGGCGGGCGTCATCCGATCGATCGGGGGCATGTTTCGAACCCTCCTGCAATCCCGAATCCTCATGCACCAGACAGGGTTTAAGAAGCGTAAGCGGCCATGGTGAATCACGGTCGCCGGCGGCCGATCAGCGGCGCGCGTGCTTCGCTTGCCATGAACGCACCGCGGCCAGCGTGTTTTTGACATGGTGCTGGGGCGACAGGTCCGAATGGACATAGATGATCTTGCCATCGGGTGCGATCACATAGGAGGTGCGGTTCGACAGGTTGGGACGCTTGTCGAAAACGACGTCATAGGCCTTGATCGTCGCGGAGCTCGCCGCCGCCACCGCGAACTTGTCACGGCACGCCTCGCGAGAGAAGCGGTTGAGCGTGTCGATATTGTCGGCCGAAATGCCGATCACGGTCGCGCCCGCCTTGCGGAAGTCTTCGGTTGCCTCGGCAAATTCATGCGCCTCGATCGTGCAGCCCTGGGTGAAGGCGGCGGGATAGAAATAGAGGACGACGGGCCCCTTCTTCAGCGCGCTGGCGAGGCTGAAGGAAAACGGCTTGCCCGCAAGCGATGCCTGGGTGTCGATGGCCGGCGCCTTGGCCCCCACGGGCAACGCGGCAAGGGCGGAGAGCGGCGTAGCCGCAAAACAGGTCAGCGCGAACGCGGCAAGCGGGGTCCTCATGGCACGATATCCTTGGCGATTGGGTTTCACGCCAGTCTAATGCGCGATCGTGCGATGGGAAAGCGGCGTGCGCCTCCGATGAAAGCGAAAACCGGATTCGATGTTACGGGCGCCGCGAGGGCAACCGCATTTCGCTTGCCGACCCGGCCGTCGAGCGTGGGGCGGCCGGGTTGATCACGATCGGTCAGCCTTCGCTGGCGAGCCAGCCCACCAGCAGATAGGCGAGGATGGCGACGGGGCCGAGCGCGAATACCGTCGCGAGCACCAGCGCGATCCGGACGATCATGACATCGATGCCGCTCGACCGGGCGAAGCCGGCGCAGACGCCCATGATCCTCGCATTGCCTTTGTCGAGCGCGTAAGGAACGTACATTGTGTGCAATCCCTGTTCTTGTGTGTAGTGGTCAGCGCACGGTCTGGGCGGCGGTGACGGCTTCAGCGGGAACGACGGCGGTGCCGACGAACACGGTTGCGAGCAGAAGCGCACCGAAAACCGAAAGGGTCGCACGCTGCAGATTTTCAAAATTGACGGTCATTGTCTTGGTCCCTGTATCGCTTCGTCCGACCATCGAACGAAGATGCATCCGGGATTGCAGAAAGCGTGCCAATTGCGATTTCCGGTGAAAAACCGTGATATCGTAAAAAGTCGTAAGGTGTTAAATCCCAATTATTAGTGCAATTTACCGTCTTTGCGAAAAATCTGCCTTCAGCGCGCCGACATCGGCGCGGAGCAAAATCGAGATCGGTGTGCATCAGTGCCATCGGCGCGGCCGGCCGATGCCCCTGTTCGTGCGCGGCGGCGGGCGCTAAGAACGGGCTTTCAAACCGGAAGAGTCGCCCGCAATGCTTGATACGCCCGTTTCCGCCGTCCCGCCGCTTTCGCTCCTGCAGGATCAGCGCGATCCCGAGGGCTTCGCGCGCGACTTCGGCGCTTCGTTCGAGCGCTACGGCTTTGCGGTGATCGCTGATCACGGGATCGATCAGGCGCTGATCGATCGCGCCTGGGCGCAGACCAAGGCATTCTTCGACCAGCCGCTCGATTACAAAAAGCAGTTCCATGTGCCCGGCCAGGGCGGCGCACGCGGATACACACCCTTTGGGCTTGAGATCGCCAAGGACGCCAGCCAGCACGACCTCAAGGAATTCTGGCATGTCGGCCGCGACCTGCCCGAAGGTCATCGCTATCGCGCGACGATGCCCGACAATCTCTGGCCCGACCGGCCCGAGGGCTTTCGCGAGACCTTCACCACGCTTTTCGCGGAGTTCGACCGTGTCGGCGCACGCTTGCTGTCGGCGATCGCGCGCCATCTGCGGCTGGCGCCCGACTGGTTTGTCGATCCCGTCGAAAACGGCAACAGTGTGCTGCGCCTCCTGCACTATCCGCCGGTATCGCCCGATGCACCCGGTGTCCGCGCGGGGGCGCACGAGGACATCAACCTGATCACGCTGCTGCTGGGCGCCGAGGAAGCGGGGCTGCAACTGCTCGACCGCGACGGCCGCTGGCTGCCGATCGCGCCGCCCGAAGGTGCGATGGTGGTCAATGTTGGCGACATGCTCCAGCGGCTGACCAACCATGTGCTGCCCTCGACCACGCATCGCGTCGTCAACCCGCCCGTCGAGCGCCGCGGCGTGCCGCGCTATTCGATGCCCTTCTTCCTCCATCTGCGACCCGATTTCGAGATCAGGACGCTGCCAGGCTGCATCAGCGCGGAGCGACCCGATCGCTATCCCCAATCGATCACCGCGGACGAATACCTGTTCCAGCGTCTGCGCGAGATCGGCCTGATCAAATAGTCCCGCGCACAGCGTACAGCGCGCATTTCGTCCGATTTCGGACAGGTACGTTTGTCGACGGAATTCTCGTTCCGGTCGAATGACGCGCGCGAAACGATCCCGAACCCCCGATTGAGCGCAAACGCTATCGGGGAGGGATATTGTGCGAGGGGATAGTCGCCGCGGATCGCGACGTAGCGGGATTGTCATGGGGCTGTGCGGCGTTGCGCTCGTCACGCCCGCGCAGCTTAGCGCGCAGGACGCAGAAGCACAGGCCGCGCCACCCGTCGCGGCGCCTGCCAATGGGAAGCAGGTCTATGCCGCCGCCGATTTTGCGCGTTTTGCGCCCAAATCGGCGCTCGACATGGTGCGCGAGATTCCGGGATTCGCGATCCGGGCAAGCGATGACGATCGCCGTGGCTTCGGCCAGGCCACGGGCAATATCCTGATCGACGGCAAGCGCATTTCGGGCAAGACCAATGATACCGAGGCCGCACTCGGCCGGATCAACGCGCGCGATGTCGTGCGTATCGAGATCGTCGAGGGTGCCACGCTCAACGTGCCCGGCCTTTCGGGGCAGGTCGCCAACATCATCACCTCGGTCGACGGTCTCAGCGGCAATTTCCGCTGGAGCCCGCAATTCCGGACGCGCCAGACCGAGCCGCGCCTGCTGGATGGCGAAATTTCGGTGACGGGGCGCAGCGGTGTGCTCGACTACACGCTCAGCCTCGGTAACACCTCGCAACGGCTCGGCAACAATGGCCCCGAATTCGCGCTCGACGGCAATGGCGCGCTGGCGGACCTGCGTGACGAAACGCTCAACTGGTATGAAGATACGCCCCGCGCCGCGGCGACGCTCAAATACCAGACCGCGGGCGGATCGATCGCCAATCTCAACCTGGCTTATGAGCGGTTCATATTCTCCGCCCACGAAGAATCGCTGCGCAGCTTTCCCGGCACCGTCGATCGCCAGCGCGATTTCCGCGACCGCGAGCGTGAATGGAATTACGAGGTCGGGGGTGACTATGATTTCGCGCTCGCGGGCGGCCGCCTCAAGCTGATCGGCCTGCGGCGGTTCGAACGCAGCCCACAGCGACAGAGCGTCGTCACCACCTTCGCCGACGGCCGGCCCGCAACGGGCACGCAGTTCAATCGCGATACCGATGAGGGCGAATCGATCCTGCGCGGCGAGTATCGCTGGCGCGGCGGCGATGCCGACTGGCAGTTGGCGGGCGAGGGCGCGATCAACACGCTCGATACCGTCGCTGCGCTTGCGGAACTCGATGCGGCGGGCGTGTTCCGGCCCGTGCCCTTGCCCGGGGCCACGCTGGAGATCGAGGAGAAGCGTGCCGACCTCGCGCTGAGCTATGGCCGCGCGATCGCGTCCGGGCTGACGCTTCAGAGCTCGATCGGTGCCGAATATTCGCGCCTCGCCCAGAGCGGCGATAACGGGCTGACGCGCACCTTCTACCGCCCCAAGGGCTTCGTGTCGCTTGCTTGGAAAGCGAGCCCGCGGCTCGATGTCAGCGCGCGGATCGAACGCGCGGTCGGCCAGCTCAACTTCTACGATTTCGCGGCCTCGGTGAATGTCAGCGGCGGGACGCAGAACAGCGCCAACCCCAATCTCCGCCCGCCGCAGAGTTGGGATGGCGAGGTCGAGCTCACCCGCAGCCTCGGCGCCTATGGCTCGATCAAGGCGCGGGCCTATGCGCGGCTGATCAGCGACGTTGTCGCGCAGATACCGATTGACGACTCCGGGGAGGCGCCCGGCAACCTCGATCGCGCGACGGTCATCGGCCTTGACTGGAACAGCACCTTCAACCTCGATCCGCTCGGCTGGAAGGGCGCCAAGCTCGATCTGGACCTGTCGTTCAGGCGCAGTCGGCTGCGCGATCCACTGACGGGCGAGAAGCGGCCGATCAGCGAGGATCTGGCGCATGAGCTCATCGCGAATTTCCGCCACGACGTTCCCGATACCGATTGGGCCTGGGGGGTCGAATTCAGCCACTATCGGCAGACCGCGGGCTTCCGCCTCGATCAGTATCTGCGCTTCCTCACCGCACCCGCCGACCTCGGCGTTTTCGTCGAACACAAGGATCTGGCGGGGCTAACGCTGCGCGCCGGCGTGTCCAATCTGCTCGATTCCGACGAGCGCCTGTACCGCTACATCTATGACGGGCGGCGGACGGGCCCGCTGTCGGTCTATGAGGAGCGGTCGCGCACCTGGGGACCGATCTTCAGCTTCACCCTGCGCGGCAGCGTCTGATGTGCGCGATCAACCGTGCGCGGGCGCGATGACGCCCTGTTCGGTCAGGTAGCGCAGCACCTTCTTGCGGAACTTGGGCGAGTAGAAATACTGGCTGAGGATCGCGTCGGGCTCAGCGGACTTCACCTTGCGGCTCGCGATGATCCGCTTCCAGTGCTGCCGCGCCCTTGCCTGGTCACCGCGCTGCGCACTGGCGATCAGCCGAACCAGCTCATATTGCGCGGACATGCCCTGGCCGGGCGGCCGGATCGTGTCGGCAATGCGAAGAGCGTCGTCGTTGCGGCCATGCTCGATCAGCGACAGCAACTGCGCCACGGTGTAGAAAGGCGGCAGTTCGTTGTCGAGCATGCGCGCGCTGTCGAGCAAAGCCCCCGCATCGGGATCGTCGCACTGATAGAGCAGGAAGCCGAGCAGCCCGAGATTTTCCGGATCATAGGCGTTGAGCGCGATCGCGCGATTGGCGATATCCTTGCCACGGCCGCACTGGCCCGCGATGAAGGCCGCGCGCGCGTCGGCAACCTGCGCGTCGGCATTATAGGGGTCGGCGGCAACCGCCCGGCGCGCCAACTCGGCGCCGCGCTGGTGCGAGGCCGCGGTGCCCCCGCCGATCGAGAAATCGAACTCGAGGAAAGACGCCGCCGCCAGCGCGGTCGCGTTCAGCGGTTCGCGCCGGATCGCGTCGGCGACGCAACCGCGGACGCGCGGGCGCAGCGCGGGATCGCGATCGCGGAAGTAGAGGTCGAAATCGAGCATGCACGCATAGGTCGAGCGCTCGCCGTTCGGGCGCTGGGCACGCTGGTCGGTCGCGATCACGCCAAAGGCATTGATCAGAGTCGAGACAACCGGGGTCATGACGGAGCGAAGCGAGCTGTCATCGTCGGGAAGCGGCACCATCTCCGACCATAGCTGCGCGCCCTGATCGAGATCCCACAAGGTCAGGAACAGTCGCCGCCCGCTAAAGCCTGGGCCGGCGTTGACCTGACCGGTCAGGCGATAGCTGGGGCGTACGGCGTGGCTGTTTTGCCTGTTGGTTTCGGGCGTCGTGACGCGCACGACCCAGGACCGGTGCAGCGCGACGCCCAGCACAGCCTCGACGCGGCGTGCAAGTGCGACGGCCTCGGGGCTCCCGACCGAGGAAATCCGCCGGATCTCCAGCACGGGGGTAGGTTGCGGTTCACGTCTCGCACCTGCGCTGATCCACCACGCCGCGGCGACCGACGCGGTGATCAGCATCAGCGCGACCATCCCGACGATCAGGCGCGTTCGCGTCAGCACCCCGCGCCACGGCACCGCGGGGCGCTCCGCGCCACGGGGTGGGGCGGCCGCGTCGGTCGCGGGAAGCGCGCCGCCATGCCCGCTGTCGTCGGACGCCCTTCCCGGCGCCTCATTTTCGGCCTGGCTGAAATGGACGCGATAGCCGCCGGGCTTTATGTGCAGCCGCACGCCATCGCTCGACGGCGCCTGGGCGTAATAGCTGTCGAGCATCTTGCGGAGCCGGCCAACCTGGACGCGCGGATAGCTGTCGGATTGCGAATCGAAATCGGGATCGCGGCCGAGCCCGTCGACCGCGACCGCATAGGCTTTGAGCTCGTCGCCGCCGCCCGCCAGCGTCGTGCGCACCAGAAAGGCGAGCAGCCGTCGCATCACCGGCGAGCGCTCGAATTCGGCCGACTGGAAGATCGCCTCGAGCTCGGACAGGATTCGCCCATGGGCAAGCCCGTCGCTCGACGCCTTTGCATCAAGCGTCATCGCTGATCCCCAACGCCCGCTGTCGCCCCAATTCTGCTCGATCCTTCATGTAACGGTTAATTGGTTTGTCCTGCCACGTTACATGCGTTCGCTTATCACGGGTTACGGGACGTGCCGAATGAAATCGCAACCATATCCAACATTATCGCCAGTTGACGCGGAATCCGCCGTTGCAGACCGCGCGTGCAGCGGCGCTTCAACACCGTACTGGGGCGATCGTCTGATATATAATACACTGTGAAAAAACGATTTTACTGGATTAGTGGATCAGTGCCAAAACATGGACGGCAGGGTGTCCATGCGGTGGGCAACTGCGCCGACCGCCACTCCCCCGACGATCGCGCCGCCACCGCACCATCCCATCGGCGTGCGCACGTAACGCTTTGAGACGGTCTGAAACTCCCGGCCGCATCGGCCATATGGGACAAACATTGTCGGTCGGAGGGCGTATTTTCTTCGGTCCGGTATCGAACTCCCGCGCGTCAGCGGTGGCAGGCGTTTCTGGTCACGTCTGCAGCCCAGCGGGTGGGTCGCGATGCTGATGCGCGTGGTTGCGCGACGCTGCAATGCCAAGCCCGATCCCCACAGGGCGATGTGCAGCTTGCGGCCGCGATCGTACCTGAGCCGGCGGCGGCAATCCCCACATTTTTCCGCCGCCGGTTCAGGAGATCGCCTGACAGCCCTGTCAGGCCGTGCCCCCATGATCGTCACGCGCCTTGGCGGTTGGCGCTGCGCGCCGCACCCCCTAGATTGAGGCAATGCCACCGATTGCTGACAGCACGCTTCCCGCCACTGGCTTCGCGCCACTGAGGCGCTTCCTTCCCTATCTCTGGCCCGCGCGCGACCCCGCGCTGAGGATGCGTGTCGTCGTGGCGCTGTTGCTCGTGCTCGTCGCCAAGGGCGCGACGCTCGCAATGCCTTTTGCGTACAAGGCAGCTGTCGACCGGATGGCCCCGGGCATGGAGCCAGCGGTCGCGCTCGCGGTCGCGCTGGTGATCGCCTATGCCGCGGCGCGTTTCGGCGGGGTATTGTTCGACAATCTGCGCAATGCGATTTTCGAGCGCGTCGGCCAGGACGCAACGCGCCGCCTGTCGGCCAATGTCTTCGAGCATCTCCACGGGCTGTCGCTGCGCTTCCATCTTGAACGCCGCACCGGCGCGGTGACCAAGGTGGTCGAGCGCGGGACCAAGAGTATCGACGTGATGCTCTATTTCCTGCTCTTCAACATCGCGCCGACGGTGATCGAACTGACCGCGGTCGTGGTGATCTTTCAGATCAAGTTCGGCTTCGGGCTGGTCGCGGCGACGCTGGCGATGGTCATTGCCTATATCTGGTTCACGCGCGCGGTGACCGACTGGCGCGCCAAGCTGCGCGAGCAGATGAACGATCTCGACACCGGTGCGGTCGCGCGCGCGGTGGATTCGCTGCTCAATTACGAGACCGTGAAGTATTTCAACGCCGAGGCGCTCGAGGCGCAGCGCTATGGCCGCGCGGTGCAGGCCTATGCCAATGCCGCGGTGAAGAACGAGACCTCGCTCGCCATCCTCAATGTCGGCCAGTCGCTGATCACCAACCTGATGATGGCGGGCGCGATGGCCTATACCGTCTGGGGCTGGAGCACCGGCCGCTTCACCACGGGCGACGTGGTGCTGGTCAATACGCTGCTCGCGCAGCTCTTCCGGCCGCTGGACCTGCTCGGCATGGTCTATCGCACCGTGCGTCAGGGACTGATCGACATGGATGCGATGTTTTCGCTGGTCGACACCGCGGCCGAGGTCACCGACGCACCCGGCGCCCCGAAACTGCTGGTCACCGAGGGACGGCTGGCCTTCGAAAATGTCTCCTTCGCCTATGATCCCGAACGCCCGATCCTGAAGGGCGTCAGCTTCGAGGTCGCACCCGGCGGCACGCTCGCGGTGGTCGGCCCATCGGGGGCGGGCAAGTCGACGCTCGCACGGCTGCTCTTCCGCTTCTACGACGTGACGGGCGGGCGCATCCTGATCGACGGGCAGGATGTTGCCCAGGTCACGCAACGCTCGCTGCGCGCCGAGATCGGGATCGTTCCGCAGGACACCGTGCTGTTCAACGACACGATCGGGTACAATATCGGCTATGGCCGCGACGGCGCGATCCAGGCGGAGATCGAGGCGGCGGCGCGCGGGGCCTCGATCGCGCATTTCATCGAGAGCTTGCCCGATGGCTATGCCGCCAAGGTCGGCGAGCGCGGCCTGAAGCTCTCGGGCGGCGAGAAGCAGCGCGTCGCGATCGCGCGCACCTTGCTCAAGAACCCGCCGATCCTGATCCTCGACGAAGCGACGAGCGCGCTCGACAGCCGCACCGAGGCCGAGATCCAGTCCACCCTGAGCGCGGTCGCGGCGAAGCGCACGACGATCGTCATCGCGCACCGCCTGTCGACCGTCGTCGATGCCGACGAGATCGTCGTGCTTGAGGCGGGGCGCGTCGTCGAGCGCGGCACGCACCGGGCGCTGTTGCGCAAGAAAGGGCTCTACGCCGAAATGTGGGCGCGCCAGGCCTCCGAGCGCGAGATGGAAGAGGCGTGAGCGTCGAACGGGTCGCTTTCACCCGGTTGCAGCCATTAGGGACGATCCCTACCTTCATTCCTGAACGACCGGTCAGGTCGACCAGCGCGTCAATATGCCGGGAATCGAACCGGCGAACATTGTGGTGATTCGCCGAACGGAGAGCCGCCATCGTCGTTGCGATCCATGGGACCAACACGCATGACCCTACGAAAAATTTGGAAGAACGTTCTCGGCGGTGCCGCCGTCACCACCGCAGTCGTCGGCTGCTTTGCGGCGGGCAATGCCTATCACGAAGCCGCAGGAAAACCGCAGCTGACTCTCAATTCGCTTGCGATCGCGGCGCTGGGCGGCGCGACCGAAAATCCTCTTTCCTCGCTTCCGCAAGGGGCTCAGTGGCTCAACACCAAGCCGCTTACCGCAGCGGATCTGCGCGGCAAGGTCGTGCTGGTGAACTTCTGGACCTATTCGTGCATCAACTCACTGCGCCCGCTTCCCTATCTCCGCGCCTGGGCCGAAAGATACGGCAAGCAAGGGCTCGTGGTGATCGGGGTGCACGCGCCCGAATTCGGTTTCGAGCATGATCCTGATCGCGTCCGGCAGGCGACCACGACACACGCGATCACCTATCCTGTGGTGCAGGACAACAGCTTCGGCATCTGGCGGGGCTTCAACAATCAGGCCTGGCCCGCCTTTTACTTCATCGATGCCAGGGGCAAGGTTCACGCGCCCAAGTTCGGCGAAGGCGACTACGCCGAATCCGAAAGGCTGATCCAGCAGCTGCTCGCCGAAGCGGGCGCAGACACCGCGAATGCATCGATCTCGCATGTCGAAGGCGAGGGAATCGAGGCAGCGCCCGACTGGGCTGACCTGCGCACACCGGAGACATATGTTGGGTATCGCCAGGCCGAGCGCTTCGTTTCCGATGGCGGTGCGAAAAAAGATGCCTCCAAATTCTATCAGCCCGTGTCGACGCTGACCCTCAATCAGTGGAGCCTTGGGGGACAGTGGACGATTGGCGGAGAGTCGGCAGCCCTCGACGCGGCATCGGGCACCATCCGATTCCGCTTTCATGCGCGGGATCTCCACCTCGTCATGGGCAACGCACCGGACGGTCGGCCGATCAGATTTCGGGTCACGATCGACGGCGCGGCGCCCGGCGCTGACCATGGCGTCGACATCGATCCCAGTGGGTTGGGAGAGGTGCGGGAAGACCGGCTCTACCAGCTGGTGCGTCAGGGTGGCCCGGTCGGGGATCGGACGTTCCAGATCGAGTTCCTCGATCCGGGTGTCAAAGCCTATTCCTTCACATTCGGCTAACCCGAGTGGGCACCAGCGACAAAAGTGTGCTTTCTCCTGCTGATAGGCCTGTATCCGTCTGCGCTGCTGGATGGGCTGCGGGGGCGCCTCGGCGCATGTGAACGAGCGTGATGGTCGGGAAAACGTCCGGAGGATCGAAAAGGATCGCGGGGAAGGCTGCAGCCAGGGACGGCCGTGCGAAACGGGTGCTCCTCTCGGGCGGCAACCCCCAAATCGCGAAGGGTGACGGTGACGCCCCCGTACAGGCCTATATCGCGGCGATGCCCGGCTGGAAAAGCGATGTCGGGCGCCGCCTCGATGCGCTCATCGAGCGCACCGTGCCGGGCGTGCGCAAGGCGGTCAAATGGAACTCGCCGCTATACGGAACGGAGGGGCAAGGCTGGTTCCTCGGCGTGCATTGCTTCACCAGCTACATCAAGGTGGCGTTCTTTCGCGGCGCCGCCCTGCAACCCTTGCCTCCGGTCGAATCCAAGGACCAGCATACGCGCTACTTCCATATTCACGAGAACGAGCCGATCGACGAAGAACTCGTGGCGGGCTGGATCAGGCAGGCTTCGGAACTGCCGGGCTGGATCCCGTAGCGGATGCAACGGTTCCCAGGTTTGGCCTGGCAGGCACGAGAGCAGTGGAGAGAGACATCATGAGCAAGAGCGCGCGCCAAACGGAGAAATCCCCGTCGCAGATGATCGACGAACGGATCGAAGAGCTGGGGGACTGGCGGGGCGAGATGCTTTCCCGGCTCCGCACCCTGATCAAACAGGCCGACCCGGAGGTTGTCGAGGAGTGGAAATGGCGTGGCGTTCCGGTGTGGTATCATGACGGGATGCTCTGCACCGGCGAGACCTACAAGAAGGTCGTCAAGATGACCTTTGCCAAGGGCGCCGCGCTGGATGACCCGATGGGCCTGTTCAATTCCAGCCTCGATGGCAATACCCGGCGCGCCATCGATTTCCAGGAGGGCGAGGAGGTCGACGAGGCTGCCCTTAAGGCGCTTGTGCGCGCGGCCGTGGCGCTGAACACATCGCGGGGCAGCGGTTGATCGAGGAGTAGTGCGAGGGCGCGTGCGTTGACGGCTGAATCGGGTTGCGGTGTCCAGAATGGGCCGAGCCCCGAAAAAAAGGGTTCGCCGTAACGTGCACGCCGGTTAAGTGACCCGATGCAGTCCCCTGAAGCGATCCTCCACCAGACATTCGGATTCCCGGCGTTTCGCGGCGTTCAGCGCGCGGTGGTCGATCGCGTGCTTGGCGGTGCGCGGACGCTGGCGGTGATGCCGACGGGGGCGGGGAAGTCACTTTGCTATCAGCTGCCCGCGCTCGCGCTCGAAGGGACCTGCATCGTCGTCTCGCCGCTGATCGCGCTGATGCACGACCAGTTGCGCGCCGCGACCGCCATCGGGATTCGCGCGGCGACGCTGACCTCGGTCGACGACAACCGCGCCGAGACGCTGGCACGGTTCCGGAACGGCGAACTCGACCTGCTCTATGTAGCGCCCGAGCGCGCTTCGGGTGAAGGATTTCGCAGCCTGCTCCGCGAGAGCCGGATCGCGCTGTTCGCGATCGACGAGGCGCATTGCGTCTCCGAATGGGGGCATGATTTCCGGCCCGATTACCGGCTGCTCAGGCCGATGCTTGACGACTTTCCCGAGGTGCCGCGGCTTGCGCTCACCGCCACCGCTGATGCGCATACCCGTGCCGACATCCTCGTCCAGCTCGGCATTCCCGAGGGCGGACTGATCGTCGCGGGCTTCGACCGCGAGAATATCCGCTATGCGATGACCCCACGCCAGGGGCTGCGGCAGCAGCTTGCCGCGGTGCTTGCGGCCGAGCCGGGGCCGGGGATCGTCTATGCGCCGACGCGCACTGGGACCGAGCGGATTGCCGAGATGCTGGGCGGCACCGGACGGCCCGTGCGGATCTATCATGCCGGGCTTTCGGCGGAGGAGCGCGCGCGCAACCAGCATGATTTTGTGGCCTCGGAGGATATGGTGATGGTCGCGACGATCGCCTTCGGCATGGGGATCGACAAGCCCGATGTCCGCTTCGTCGCGCACGCCGCGATGCCCAAGTCGATCGAGGCCTATTATCAGGAGACGGGACGTGCTGGGCGCGACGGTGAGCCCGCTCAGGCGCACCTCTTCTGGGGCGCCGAGGATTTCGTGCGCCAGCGCCAGCGCATCGACGAGATGGAACCCGATCGCCAGCCGGGCGAGCGGACGCGACTCGCGGCGCTGGGCGCGCTCGTCGAGACCGCGGGGTGCCGGCGCCAGCTCCTGCTGCGCCATTTCGGCGAGCAGCCCCCCGAACACTGCGGCAATTGCGACCATTGCCTGACGCCTCCCAACGCGATCGACGCCACCGAGACCGCGCGCAAATTCCTGTCGGCGGTCTATCGCACGGGGCAGAGCTTCGGCGTCGGGCATATCGAGGCGGTGCTTACGGGCCAGTCCAGCGACAAGGTGCGCCAGCGCGGGCATGACGCGCTCTCTGTTTTCGGCATCGTCGACGGCGAGGAGACCGCGCTGATCAAGCCCGTCTCTCGTGCGCTGCTCGTGCGTGATGCGCTCAGGACCAACGAGCATGGCGGGCTCGAGCTCGGCCCCGAGGCGCGCGCAGTGCTCAAGGGCGAGACATCGGTGCGGCTGGTGCTGCCGTCGCGCCGCGAACGACGCAGGCGTTATACGGAAGCCAACCCGATCGGCGACCCGCTGTTCGAGGCGCTGCGTGCGAAGCGCCGCGAGCTCGCGCAGGCGGCGGATGTGCCGCCCTATGTGATCTTCCACGATTCGACGCTGCGCGAGATCGCGCAGGTGCGGCCGCGGAGCCTCGACGAGATGGCGGGGATTTCGGGCATCGGGCTCCGCAAGCTCGAGGCCTATGGCGAGGCGTTCGTCGAGGTCGTGCTCGAGGCGGGGTAGGATCGATCCAAGTTTGTGCTCCGGGCTTGACCCGGAGCCCATGACGGAAGCGGTGGCGCCACAGGACAGATGGGCTCCTGCTTTCGCAGGAGCACTGCGACTACTCCCCGATCAGGTCGAGATAGGCGACCACATCGTTGTCGGTCGCGATGAACAGACCTTCCTGTATCTCGGCGGGCTGGCGCGCGGCGATCTCGAGTGCTTCGGCGAGCGAGCCATAGAACAGCGTCGTCGCAGCGCCACCCTCGGCCTCGCCGTCAAGGTGATAGAGGCGGACGGATATGCTGTCGGAAACGCTTCGCATGGCGGCGGAGACCCAAAACGAAAAATCCCGCGACGGCAAGCCGGGCCATGCGTGGCTTCCGGCCGCTGTCGCGGCATTTCTGAAACGGCTGTGGCCTTACGCCTTGGCGCGCTCGATGGCTTCGATCAGCACCTTGCGCGCGTCGTCGGCATTGCCCCAGGTACCGACGCGGACCCATTTCTCGGACTCGAGGTCCTTGTAGTGGGTGAAGAAGTGCTCGATCTGCGCCATCACGATCGAGGGCAGGTCGTCCTTCTCGCCGACATCGGTGTAATAGGGGAAGGTCTTGTCGACGGGCACGGTCAGCAGCTTCTCATCGCCGCCGGCCTCGTCCTCGAGGTAGAGCACCGCGATCGGACGGACCTTCACCACCGAGCCGGGGATGAAGGGCGAGCGTGCGACGACGAGTGCGTCGAGCGGATCGCCGTCGGGCGACAGCGTGTGCGGGATGAAGCCGTAATTGGCGGGATAGCGCATCGGCGTGTGCAGGATGCGGTCGACGAACAGCGCCCCCGACTTCTTGTCGAACTCGTACTTCACGGGTTCGCCGCCGACGGGCACTTCGATGATAACGTTGATGCTCTCGGGCGGGTTGTCCCCGACCGGGATGAGGTCGATGTTCAAGGTTTGGGCTCCAGAAGACGATCGAGAGTCGCGGCGCCGTTAGCCGCTTTTTCGAGCCTTGGATAGCGCAGACCGCCCGAATAGGCGATTTCCACGTCGCGGAAGCGATCACCCGACTGGATCAGGAGCCGAACGGGCGCCTTGCTTCCCTTGGCGGCGGTGATCGCTTCCTTGATCCGGTCCTCGGAATAGGCCTTGCCCGCGACCGCGACGATCTTGTCGCTGACGCGAAGCCCCGCGTCGAAGGCGGGGCCGTCCCACATCACCTGGCTCACCTCGCCGCTGTTCTTGACGGTCAGCCCGAGCGAATAGCTGAGATCGGTGTTCTTGGCGCGGCGCTCACCATCGGTGATGAAGCTGGTCGGTTCCTCGGTATAGACAAGGCGATAGCCCGCATCGGTCAGCCCCTTGAGTGGCGCGGTCTTCGAGGTCTCGCCCAGCCGCTGCGTCAGGAAACCTGCCCAGTCGTATGTGACGACGCCGTTCAGCGCCGCGACGACGTCGTCGAAGACGTAGGTGCGGATACCCCAGTCGCCGTCGCGGCCGCCGAAGAAGCTGCGCGCGAAATCGTCCATCGATTTGCTATCGCCCGACTGCCTGCGGATGATCGTGTCGGCCTCGAGCCAGATCAGCATGCCTTCGTTGTAATAATCCTCCGACCGCTGAAGGCTCACCCAGCCCTTGGGTGCGCGCGGTGTGATCACGGGGTCGTTGGTGGTGTCGCGCAGCGGGCGCCACTGGCGTCCGGCGCGGTTGTCAAGACCGGCCGCGATCGCGGCGAGCGCCTCCAGTGTCTGCTGCTTGGTGAACAGCCCCGAGCGCGCGCCGAGCACATAGCCCCAGAACTGCGTCTGGCCTTCATAGACCCAGAGCAGGTCGTCGTTCATCGGGGTGTTGAAATTGGGGGTCCAGTTGCCCGCCGGGCGGCGATGCTTGCCGTTCCAGCTGTGGGTCATCTCGTGCGGCAGCAGGTTGCGGCGGCCGGGGCCCTTGTCCCATTCGGTGAAATATTCGCGGTTCACGCCGTTCTCGGAGGAGCGGTGATGCTCGAGCCCGATGCCGCCCATCTCGTCGGTAAGCGCAAGCAGGAACTCGTATTTGTCGTAATGCTGGACGCCGAACAGCTTGACCGCCTGTTCGGCGAGGCGGCGATGTGCCGCGATCTGCTCGGGCTTCGCAGCGAGATACTTGGCCTCGTCGGCGACGATGTTGAGCCCGACGCGCGGGGTCAGCTGCTCGCGGCGGAAGTGCTTGCCCGCGAAGACCGGCGAATCGATCAGCGTCTCGTAATCGGTCGTCTCGTAGGAATAGGTCGAGCCATTGGCGGTCGAGGGAAGGCCCGATGCGGCCTTCCAGCCGACCGGGTACCTGACCGTCGCCTTCACCGGGATGCGCCGCGTGAAATAGCCCGCGGGATAGAGCGAGACCTGTTCGAACTGCAGGTTCATCATCACAGGGGTGATGACGACGCGGCCCTGGTCCTTGTCGGTCGCCGAGACGAAATCGAAGCTGATGTCGAGCCGGTCAGCGCCCTGGGGAATATCGATATGGAAGGCATGGACGTCGAGATTGTCGCGGCGCCAGGAGAGCTCCTTGCCGCCCGCCCGGATCTTGAGCCCGGCGAGCTTCTCAACCTCGCCGCGCGGCGCGTGCTTGCCCGGCAGCCAGTCAGGGAAGAGCAAGGTCATCGGGCCCGCTTTCGCGACGGGAATGGTCTGCTTGACGCGGTAGATCGCGCGCTGGACGTCGGTTGCGTCGACATCGAGCGTCATCGTGCCGGGATAGGCGATGTCCTGCGGTGCCGGAATCGTATTCGCCAGCAGAGCTGGTTCGGAGATGCTGTTCTGAGCGAGCGCCGAGGTCGAGACGAGAAGCAAGGGCAGGGCGATCAGACGAATGGACATGGAAACGTGATTCCCCCGGGGATGATGCGATATTGTCTCATCCCTTAGGGCGATCGGCGCGCCCGGGTCCACCCCCGCGCCCAGAAAATCAGTGGGCGCCGCCCAATGTGTTGATGACGAAGGCGAGGATGCCGATGTTGAACACGAAGGCCGCGATGCTCTGAAGCAGCACGATCCTACGCATATGCCCGCTGGCGACGGTCACGTCGGAGGTCTGGAAGGTCATGCCGAGCGTGAAGCTGAAATAGAGGAAGTCCCAGTAATCGGGGGTGTCGTCACCGGGAAATTCGAGCCCGGCGCGATCCCGGCCGCCATCGGGCAGATAGTAAAGATGCGCATAGTGCATCGCGAAGATCGTGTTGGCGAACAGCCAAGTCAGCGCGAGCGAGGCGATGATGAGGGAGCCGACGCCCAGCGCGGGCTTGCCCGCGAGGCTCAGCAGCGATGCGACCGTCACGAGGATCGACGCGCTGACTGCGACAGTAATGATCAGCAGCGACAAGCGATTGGCGTCATTGGCAGCCGCATGGCGCCGCATCTCGTCGGCGTCGCTCTTGCGCAATAGCGTCACGGCGGCGAGCAGAAAGCACAGCGCCGCTGTGTCAAAGGCGGTGAGCAGCGCAAGTTGCCAGTCTTCCGACGGGAAGAACCGGAGTGCGCCAGGAACGCCGACCGTGAGTACGAGCAGGAACAGCAGGAAGCGCGGTGGCGCCACCGCATTGCCCACACCCCTGCGTTGCGGCTGCGTCATGATGCGGACGCTAGCGATTTTGAAAACTCTCTACTAGAGAGCGCAGCATTATGGCTGGACAGACTCCAAATCGCATCCGTGGAACGCAGGACATGCTCGGCGAGGCGCAGCGCGCTTTCCAGCATGTCGTCGATACCTTCGATCGTGTCCGCGGGCTCTATGGCTTCCAGCGCGTCGAGGTTCCGATCTTCGAGGCGACCGCGGTGTTCGCGCGCTCGATCGGCGAGACCACCGATGTCGTCTCCAAGGAGATGTACACCTTTCCCGATCGCGGCGGGGATTCGCTGACGCTGCGCCCCGAATTCACAGCGGGCATCTGCCGCGCCTATCTGACCGAAGGCTGGCAGCAGTTCGCGCCCTTGAAGCTCGCGGCATCGGGAGCGGTATTCCGTTATGAGCGCCCGCAAAAAGGCCGCTACCGCCAGTTCCACCAGATCGACGCCGAGATCATCGGCGCCGCCGAGCCGCAGGCCGATATCGAGCTGCTCGTCCTGGCCGACCAGTTGCTCAGGGAACTCGGCATCGGTGACGGGGTGACGCTGCAATTGAACACGCTCGGCGATGCGCCGACGCGCGATGCCTGGCGCGCGGCGCTCGTCGCGCATTTCGAGAAGCATCGCGGCGAACTGTCCGAGGACAGCCTCGACCGGCTCGAGCGCAACCCGCTGCGCATCCTCGACAGCAAGGATTCGCGCGACCGCCCGATCGCTGACAGCGCACCGGGGATCGACCAGTTCCTGACCGACGAGGCCGCCGGTTTCTTCGCGCAGGTGACCGCGGGGCTCGACGCCGCGGGGGTCAGGTGGACGCGCAACGAGACGCTGGTGCGCGGGCTCGACTATTATCGCCACACCGCGTTCGAGTTCGTCACCGACCGGCTGGGCGCGCAGGGCACGGTGCTGGCGGGCGGGCGTTACGACGGGCTGATCGGCTCGCTCGGCGGCCCCGAGACGCCGGGCGTGGGCTGGGCCGCGGGGATCGAGCGGCTGGCGATGCTTGCTGGCGCGCCGGCGGCCGAAGGCCCGCAGGTGGCGCTGATCCCGATGGGCGCGGCAGCCGAGGCGGCGGCACAGGGGATTGTCGCGTCGCTGCGTCGCGCGGGTGTGTCGGCGGACATGGCGTTTCGCGGCAATATGAAGAAGCGGATGCAGAAGGCGAATGCCGCGGCCGCGCGTTTCGCGGTGATCCTGGGCGATGACGAGCTCGCCAAGGGTGTGGCGGCGGTGAAGAATCTTGGCACGGGTGCCCAGTCCAAGGTGGCGCTCGATATATTGGTGGAAGCGGTTCGCGGCGAATGATCTCGATCTCGGCAGACCGCATCGCCGCGATCGAGGCGCGGCGCGACGAGCTTCAGGCGATGATGACGCGCAGCGATCTCGCGCCCGAGCAGTTCGTCGCGCTGTCCAAGGAGTATGCCGAGATCGAACCCGTCGCGGTCGCCGCGGGCGAGGTACGCCGACTGCGTGCAGAGCTAGAGGTGTTGTCTGGACTGGTGGCGGACAGCAGCGCCGAAGCCGAGATCCGCGAGATGGCGGTCGAGGAGGTCGCGACGATCCGCGACAAGCTGCCCGAGGCCGAGCGCGATCTGGCGATTCGCCTGCTGCCCAGGGATGCTGCCGACGCCAAGCCCGCGATGCTCGAGATTCGCGCGGGCACCGGCGGCGACGAGGCCGCGCTGTTCGCGGGTGACCTGTTTCGCATGTATTCGCGCTTCGCCGAGGGGCAGGGCTGGCGCGTCGAACTGATCTCGGCGAGCCCGTCGGATGTCGGCGGTTACAAGGAAGTGGTTGCCAGCCTGACCGGGCAGGGCGTGTTCGCGCGGATGAAGTTCGAAAGCGGGGTCCACCGCGTTCAGCGCGTGCCCGTGACCGAAAGCGGCGGGCGAATCCATACCTCGGCGGCGACGGTGGCGGTGCTGCCCGAGCCCGAGGAGGTCGACGTCCATATCGACGAGAAAGATCTGCGGATCGACGTGTTCCGTTCCTCGGGCGCAGGCGGGCAGCACGTCAACACGACCGACAGCGCGGTGCGGATCACGCACCTGCCCACGGGCATCGTCGTCAGCCAGCAGGACGAGAAGTCGCAGCACAAGAACAAGGCCAAGGCGATGAAGGTGCTGCGCGCGCGGCTCTACGAGGCCGAGCGCGAGCGTGTGGCGAGCGCGCAGGCGGGCGCGCGCAAGTCGATGGTCGGATCGGGTGATCGTTCGGAGCGAATCCGCACCTATAATTTCCCGCAGGGCCGCGTCACGGACCACCGCATCAACCTGACGCTGCATCGTTTGCCCGAGATCCTCGAAGGGCAGCTCGACGAGCTCGTGTCCGCGCTGGTTGCCGAGGATGAGGCCGAGCGGCTTGCCAATCTCGATAGCTGAGGCGCTCCGCGCGGCCGCGGTGCGGCTGGGTGCGACGAGCGACACGCCGCGGCTCGACGCCGAGCTGCTGATGGCACATGCGCTGGGCGTTAGCCGCGAGGACGTGCTGCTGGGCCGCGGCGGCGCCGATGTTCCCGAGACCTTTGCCGCACTGGTCGAGCGCCGGCTGGGGAGCGAGCCGCTCGCCTATATCACCGGAACGCGTGATTTCTGGACGATCACGCTCGGCGTCGCGCCGGGGGTGCTGATCCCGCGCCCCGACAGCGAGACGCTGATCGAGGCGGCGGTGGATCATTTCGGCGGCGCCGGACCCAAGCGCGTGCTCGACCTTGGCACCGGCCCCGGTACGCTGCTGCTGGCCGCGCTCAACCAGTGGCCGACCGCGACCGGCCTTGGAGTCGACGCCTCCGAGACGGCGCTTGGCATCGCACGCGCCAATGCCGAACGGCTGGGACTGGCCGATCGGGCAGAATTCGGGCTCGGCGACTGGGCGGCGGGAATCGATGAGCGTTTCGATCTGATCCTGTGCAATCCGCCCTATATCGCCGAGAGTGAGCAGCTGGCGCACGATGTGCACGGCTATGAGCCGCATGAGGCGCTGTTCGCGGGTGCCGACGGGCTTTCAAACTATCGTATACTGGCGCACCAGATTCCGCCGCTGATCGCGCCGGGCGGATGTGCCGTGATCGAAATAGGTGCGGCGCAACGTGCTGATGTCGAAGCGCTTTTCGCTGCGAGCGGGTATGAGGTCTCGTGCCGCCAGGATCTGGGCGGGCGTGACCGGGCGATCCTGCTTTCGCGACCCTGACGCTTTTTCGAACATTTCCCCTTGGCGAGCGAGGGGTGGCTCGCTAGATAGGTCTCAGGGACGGGCAAATCGACAGCGTAGCTCTGAATTTGCCGTTACCTGCCCCCAAAGTCATGATGTCGCTGAAGTCCGGTGGCTCAGGCAAAAGGCACGACGCGCCCGCTCGTGAAGCGCGCGCGGCAAGGCCGGACAGGGGCCGACAACCGTTTTAACGGGAGCGTTGTCTAGGTTTTACGCTAGTCAAGGACACACACAGCTTGATGAACAATCGTCAGTCCGGCCGTCGTCGCGGCCGCGGCGGCCAGCGGTCGCAATCCGGCCAGGGCCGGTCCGATCAGGGCAACCGCATCGACAACCGCGCACGCGGCAATGCGGCGCAGCTGCATGAAAAGTACAAGAATCTTGCGCGGGACGCCCAGATGCAGGGCGACCGGGTCATGGCCGAATATTATTTCCAGTTCGCGGATCATTATTTCCGTGTCCTCAATGATGGTCGTGCGCGATTCGAGGAAAACCGGCGCCCGCGCGACGAGATGCAGGACGATGAGGATCTGGGCGACGAGGTCCGCGCCGACGAGGCGATGGACGACGGGGCTGCCGAACCGTTCGAACAGGAAGATTTCCGGCATCAGCGCCGCAATCGCGATCGTGCGCCCCAGCGCGAGATGCACGACGAGCCTGGCGATCAGCAGCGCCGCGAAGCGCCTGAAGCCGCCGAATCCGAATCCGCCGAGCCGGCGCCCCGTGCTCCGCGCGCGGGATTGCGCCCGCGTCGTGGCACCAAGACCGACACCAATGGCCATGCGGTCGATGCGTCCGCGGAACTGAGCCTCGACGCGGATCGACTGCCGCCGGCGCTGTCGGCGTCGACCGAGGAGGCGCCCGCGCCCAAGCCGCGCGCGCGGCGGACGCGCAAGGCACCCGAGGCCGGGGCCGCCGTCGAGGGCTGATCGCCCGAGGTCAGATGAAAGACATAAAGGGGTGGTATCCGTGAGGGTGCCACCCCTTTTTCGTTGCATACCCGCTATCGTGTCATCAAACAGTCATCAATGCGTCGTGTAACTGTCATCATATTGCCCTAGCGGCGTCACCGAGCAACGGACGGGGCGTCCCGAAATTCGATGAAGAGACCAGGCCGATGAAGACTCCTTTTCTGGCTGTATTGCTCGCAGCGACTGCACTGACCGCGCCCGCGCACGCCCAGACCGCGCCCAGCGCCGCGGATATCCAGGCGCTCAAGGCCCAGATCGACGCGCTCCAGGCCAAGGTCAGCGAACTCGAGGCGCAGATGGCGGCGAGCAAGGCCGCGGAGGCGAGGGCGCCGGCCGCGGCGCCCGCACCCGCGCAACCGCCCGCCAAGACCGCCGAGGCTTCAGCGCCGATCTGGAAGGGTGCGCCGCAATTCGAGGACAAGGCCACAGGCTTCAGCTTCAAGCCGACGGGCTTCATCCAGTACGATACCGGCCATGTCGGCAATCCCAATGATGCGGTGGACACCAACAATCTCGGTTATCGCACGCGCGCCCGGCGCCTCGTGCTCGGAGCGCAGGGCGGCCTGCCCGGCGGCTTCGGCTACAAGGCGGAGTTCAACTTCGCGAATGGCGAGGTGGGCTATGAGGACGTGATCCTGACATGGCAGGGCAAGACGCCGGTCCTCGTGACGCTCGGCAATCATTATCCGCTGTCGGGGCTCGACACCGTGTCGAGCTCGAAGATCGGCTCGGTGCTCGAGCGCCATCAGGGCAACGACGGCTTCAATTTCGCGCGCAGGATCGGCGCCTCGGTCGGCTATATCGATCCCAAGGACCGCTTCACCCTGACCGCGGGCATCTATCAGGGGCCGATCAGCAACAGCTTTTCCGACGACCAGTGGCAGGCGAGCGTGCGCGGCACCTGGTCGCCCAAGATCGGCAAGGACGGCCGGCTGCACTTCGGCCTCAACTACCAGCACCGCGAGAATCAGACCGCGGCTCCGCTGTCGCGCTTCCGCGCGCGGCCCTTCACGCAGCTCACCGACGTCCGCTTCGTCGACACCGGCACCCTCGACATCAGCGGTGACGACGTGGTCGGCGCCGAACTGGGCGGCATCTTCGGACCCTTCCATTTCGCGGGCGAGGCGCACAAGCTGTGGACCAAGGACTTTCGGATGGACTCCGACAGCGTGGTTCTCGACGGCGCGCCTTCCTTCTTCTCGGGCTATGCCGAGATCGGCTGGTACATCACGGGCGAGACGCGCGGCTACAAGGGCGGCAAATGGGATCGCACCAAGGTGGTCAATCCCGTCGACAAGGGCGGGCCCGGCGCGATCCAGCTTAATGCGCGCTTCGACTATCTCGACCTGACAGACCGGTTCTCGTCCGACTTGCTCGGCGCCCCGCTCCTGATCAATGGTGGCCAGCAGACGGGCTATGAGATGAGCCTGATCTGGAATCCCATCGAGTATCTGCGCTTCCTGCTGCAATATTCGCACATAGAGGTCGAAGGAGGACCGCAGGCCGCGACGGTGGTGCCACTTTCGACCAAGCCCGTCGACCAGCGCCGCTACGACACCGATTCGGTCGCGCTGCGCGCACAGATCGAATTCTGATTCCTGCATTTTCCGGCTTCGCGCGAGCCGAGGGATAGGGCATGACATGCCATCCAGGCGGAGGGGATGTCATGCGCAAGCTGTTGGCTCTGGGTCTGATCGTTGCACCGACGGCGCTGTTGGCGCAGAGCGCGCAAGGCGATGTCGCGGTCACCATTTACAACAACAATCTCGCGCTGGTGCAGGATGTGCGCCAGCTCAACATTCCGTCGGGGCGCAGCCGGCAGGAATTTCCCGACGTCTCGGCGCAGATCCGGCCCGAGACCGTCACGCTGTCGGGTGCGGGCATCGGCATCGTCGAGCAGAATTTCGACTACGACCTGCTCTCGCCCGACAAGCTGATGGAAAAGGCGGTGGGGCAGGTGATCACCATCGTCCGCACCAATCCCGCAACGGGCGCCGAGACGCGCGAACTGGCGAAGGTGCTCGCGGCCAATGGCGGGATCGTCCTCCAGATCGGCAACAGGATCGAAGTGCTGCGCGACGACGGGCTGCCTGTACGCGTGGTCTTCGACAAGGTGCCCGAAAATCTGCGCGCGCGCCCGACGCTGTCGGTGACGCTTGACGCCGCAAAGGCGGAAACCGTCGCAACGAGCCTTTCCTATCTCACGCCGGGCATGGGTTGGACCTCGGACTATGTCATGCTGTTCGACGAGAAGTCGGGCACGGCCGACATGCAGGGCTGGGTTACGCTCACCAACAATACGGGCACGACCTACGCCAATGCCGATACGCTGCTCGTCGCGGGCAATGTCGGCGGCGGGCAGAACCGCTTCAACGCGCTCAATTCAACGCTTGAGGCCGCGGGCACCGAAAGCGGCACGCGCGAGCGGCTCGGCGACTATTATCTCTATCCGTTGCCCGAGCGCACGACCATCGCCAACGCGCAACAGAAGCAGGTGAGCTTCCTCGACGTGAAAGGCGCGCCCGCGCGCAAGGCTTATGAGTTCGTCAATCACTGGCTCGGCAGCAACGACGATCCGCGGAGCGCGGTGACGGCGATCAAATTTTCAACCGCGAAGCAGGGCGGGTTGGGAGACCAGCTTCCCGCAGGCACGATCCGCGTCTATCTGCGCGACAGGCGGGGCGATCCGCAGTTCATCGGAGAAAGCCGGATCGACCATACCCCGATGGGGTCGTCGATGGCGATCCGCACCGGCGACGCGTTCGACGTCAAGGTGAAGACGGTGGTCGAGGAGCGCGCCAGGCTCTCCAACCGCCGCTGGCGCACCAGGATGCGCTACATCGTGACCAATGCGCGACCCGAGCAGCTCACCCTCGATCTCGCGCAGGACGGGCTGTGGGGCGATGTCCGGATCGAGGCGCAGAGCATCGCGGGCACGCGCGTCTCGGCCGACCGGATCGAATGGAAGGTGCCGGTGCCGGCCAATGGCACGACTGAACTGACCGCGACGTTCGACACGCGGTATTGAGCCGATGCGCGCATTAGCGCTCCTGCTGATCCTGTTCGGATGGGTGACGGCCGCTCAGGCTGGCACCGTCGTTTCGACCGAAGTGTCCGACGTGTCAGTCACGATCTATCGCGCACCGAATCGCGGCAAGGGGCCGATGGATCGCAATTGGCCGCAGGGCTATGCGCTCATCAGCGAGACTCGCACCATCACCATTCCCGCAGGCGAAAGCGTCGTGCGGTTCGAGGGCGTCGCGGAAGGACTGCTTCCCGAGACCGCGATCGTCACCGGCCTGCCCAGGGGTGTGCGCGAGAAGAACAGGGATGCGCGATTGATCTCGCCCGCGGGGCTGGTCGACGCCTATCTGAAGCGCAAGGTTCGCCTGAAGCGCACCAACCGCAAGACCGGCAAGGTGACCGAGCAGGACGCGATCGTCCAGGCAGGCCCCAATGGCGGCGTCATCGTCCAGACCGCCGAGGGTGTCGAGGCACTCGGCTGCTCGGGGCTGCCCGAACGGATGCTCTACGGCGAAATCCCCGCCGATCTTTCGCCGCGCCCGACGCTCACGGTGCTGACGACGAGCGACCGACCCGTCACCGCAGCCGTGCAACTCACCTATATGGCGCAGGGCTTCGACTGGTCGGCCAATTATGTGGCGCGCATGGACGAGAGCGGCAAGGCGATGGCGTTGTTCGCCTGGCTGACGCTCGCCAATGGCGGCGTGCAGAGCTTCAGGGATGCGCGGCTGCAAGTCGTTGCGGGCCAGCCGCGCAAGGAACGCAATGCCCCGCCTCTTGCCCAGCCCAGCCGGGCGCTCCGGCTAAAATGCTGGCCGAGAGACATTACGAGCACGCATCCCCGTCACATCTTCAGACGCCTGCCGTGGCCCGACGAAGCCGCGGAAGAGGGCGCAATCGCTATGAACTCGGTATCCAGCGAGATCATAGTGACGAGTTCAAGGCGCGATCGCCGCTCTTATAGCATGCTGGCGCCACCGCCGCCCGCCCCGGTTGCGATGGTGGCACAGCAGGAGGATCTGGGCGATCTCAAGCTCTACCGCGTGCCCGAGCGCGTCACCGTGTCCGCGCAGGGCCAGAAGCAGGTCGCGATGATCGACCAGCCCGAGGCCAGTTTCGAGCGCGTCTATGTGGCCAATGCCGGGTCGGATGCTGCGGACTTCCAGGCGATGCCGTTCCTGCTGAGGAGCAGAAACACCAAGGACAAGGGACTCGGCGTGCCCCTTCCCGCGGGAGGGGTAGCGGTCTTCGAGGCGGTCGCGGGCCGCGAGCTGCTTGCGGGCAGCGATGATCTCGCCGACATTGCGGTCGAAGAACGCGTCGAGATCAACCTGGGCAACAGCCCTGATGTCCAGTGGCGACTCACCAAGCAGCGCGAAACGAAGAAGAAGCAGGACTGGCGCGTCGACCTGACCAACGCCCGCCCGGTGCCGGTCAGGGCAGAGATCATCGTGCCCTTCGATCTTGCCGAGAAACCGCCTGGAATCGAGCGTGGGCGTGGCGGCTGGGTTCTGCCGGTCACGGTGCCCGAGAATGGCGAAGCGAGCGTCAGCTATTCAGTGCGCCTTCATCGGGATCACTGATCACGCCACGCTCGGCAAAGGCCGCGGCCGGTGATTCTCGTCCAGCGCGACGAAGGTGTAGATCGCTTCGGTCACCTTGACCGCGGTCTCGCCGCGGTCTCGCGTCGCGATCACCTCGATCTTGATCGCAAGGCTGGTGCGCCCGCGGCGTGCGACATGTGCATAGACCGAGATGAGGTCCCTGAGCAGGATCGGCGCGATGAATTCCATCGCCTCGATCGCGACCGTCGCGACCGCGCCACCGGCCTCGCGCGCGGCGACGATGCCGCCGGCGATGTCCATCTGCGACAGGATCCATCCGCCGAAGATATGGCCGTTCGAATTGATGTCGCTGGGGCCGGGGACCACGCGCAAAATGGGGTCGCGGGGCGCGCTGCCGATCTGGTTCATTCGTCTTCGTCCTTCGAAAAATCCTGGATCTTCTCGTCATGGCCGGTGCCCGAGCTCAGGAACACCAGCCCCATCAGCGCGGTGCCGAGCATCACCGACAATCCCACGCCCAGCACCGTCGCGATGATCATGTGGATCGACAGCGGGCCATAGCTCCACCGCAGATAAAGCAGCGCCGCGCCGATCGCGATGATCGCCGCCAGCGTCATCCACGCCATCAACCGCCGATAGCGCCGCCAGGCGAAGCGCGCATATTCGGGATCGGAAAGGTCGGGCTCGTTCGCAGCCATAGCCTTCCCTTTGTGGCCAAGTCATGGGAACATCAAGGTCCAGGGCACAAAAGACATGGGAGAGTCGCGACAATGACGATCCAGGCGATACTCGAGCGAAACCCACACCGCGTCATCTCGATCTCGGCGAGCGCCAGCGTGGCCGAAGCCGTGGCCATCCTCGCGGAAAAGCGGATCGGCGCGCTGCCCGTCGTCGAGGGCGACGCGGTGCTCGGCATTTTTTCCGAGCGCGATGTCATCCATTGTCTCGAGCGCCATGGGGCGGCGGCGCTCCAGCACTCGGTCGCGGACGTGATGACCGCGCCCGCGGTGACCGCAGAACCCGAACGCACCGCGCTCGGGGCACTGTCGCTGATGACGCAACGGCGCATCCGCCATCTGCCCGTGATCAAGGACGGTCGCATGATCGGCTTCGTCTCGATCGGCGATCTCGTCAAATACCGCATCGACAAGATCGAGGCCGAGGCGAACGCGATGCGCGACTATATCCAGGGCGTCTAGATGTGAGCTCACATGACGAGGACGTCGGTCAAGGTTTAAAATCGCGACGGCATTTGTCTTCTCCTTGATGTTTGGATCCAGGC
>NZ_JBYSXE010000140.1:0-698 GCF_058781925.1 Sphingobium sp. FW306-1B-F04DB
CCCAGCTCCATCCGATGGCGATCAAGGCGCAGGAAGCGACAGGCCGCAACGAGCTGACCGCGATTGCGGATCGTGGCTATTTCAGCGGCGAGCAGATCCTGGACTGCGAAAGGTCGGGTATCACACCCATGGTTCCCAAGCCGATCACTTCAACTGCCAAGTCCGAGGGGCGCTTTGGCAAGCCGGACTTCAGCTACAGTGCCGAAGACGATATTTATCGCTGCCCCGCAGGCGAGGCGCTCACCAGGCGCTTTACAACGCGCGAAGACGGCAAGACCATGCACGTCTACTGGACGTCGAACTGCGGCACCTGCGCCCTCAAGACCGCCTGCACCCCCGGCAAAGAGCGACGCATCAGACGCTGGGAACACGAAGCGGTGATCGACGCGATGCTCACGCGCCTGGACGCGGCTCCCGATTGCATGAAAGTGCGCCGACAGACCGTCGAGCACCCGTTCGGGACGCTCAAGGCGTGGATGGGCAGCACCCATTTTCTGATGAAAACGCTCGAAAAAGTCCGAACCGAGATGAGTCTTCACGTCCTCGCCTACAACATCAAGAGATTGATCCAGATCTTCGGGGTCATCCCCCTCATGCAGGCGATCAGGACCTGATCCACTCCCCCGGCCTGCGCTCGATTTATCTCTCCGCAGTGCGATTGCCTCGTATGACAATCGTCGCACCTCGAAATCCGCGTT
>NZ_JBYSXE010000141.1:0-659 GCF_058781925.1 Sphingobium sp. FW306-1B-F04DB
CCGGAACAGGCATCGCCGACAGCGGCGGGACCGTCGCGCGGTGCTATTTCGAGAACGTGCGGCTGCTTGCAGAGCAGAATGCCGCAATCGCGTGGGACTGCAACCAGTGGCAGTATTGCCAGTGGATCAACTGCTTCGTCGGGTCAAACGATGGAACAAGCAACTTCGCGCGGGCGTGGAAGCTGTCGAACGTCTCCTATTGGAACACATTCTACAGCCCCGAAGTCGAGGCGGCACCGATTGCCTGGGACCTGAACGACTGCAACGACACGCGGTTCTTCATGCCGCGCCATGTCAGGTTCGGCACGATCGGCACGCCATCCACCCATGCGACAAACTCGATCCTGTTTTCGGGCGGTTGCTCAGGTATCAGCGTTTTCGGGCCATCGTTCGAAAACCTCTACACCTCGGCCGACGTGATCAAGTTTCACGCCGATTGCGAGCAATGCTATGTATTCGGCGGCCGTATCGAGGCGCGCGCCGATTCGACGGCGGTTCTTCCGGTTAAGTTCAATGGGGCGGAAGAAAACGGGATCATCGGCATGTATATGGTGGGAGCTGGAATCAGCACCCTTTCCGATATTGCGACCTATCCGAACAACAAGTTCGATGTCTTTCAGTCCGGCGCGACTGCCCCGCGCATGGGCAAGGGCCATCTC
>NZ_JBYSXE010000142.1:0-657 GCF_058781925.1 Sphingobium sp. FW306-1B-F04DB
TGGAGACCATATCGCAGATCTTCCCCTGTCCTACCGAGGGCTGCGCGTTCTTGGCGCGGCGCATCTGGCGTCTGGTGCGCAAATGCGCCGTCAGTTCCTTCTTGAGGACTCCTCGCGACTGAATGAACAAACTGCGATAGATCGCCTCATGAGATATCTGCATGTTGGGATCGTCCGAATATTCCCGTTTCAGCCAGCCTGCAATTTGCTCCGGGGACCATTGCTGCGCCAGCTTTTGCGCCACGCGCCATCGTAGCCGTCCATGGCATGCCAGGCGACATGGCTTCGGGCGTAACCCTCGTTCCCATGCCCGCTTGTCCGCTCGATTGGCTCGGTACGTTTTTGCATCGCCATTGCGGACAATCTCGCGACTGATCGTCGAGGCAGATCGCCCCAGGCTTCGGGCGATCGCCCGGATCGCAAGACCAGCGGCAAGGCCACGCGAAATCTCTTCGCGCTCCGCCAATCCAAGAGCCATGCGGGCTCTGCGCCGAGCCCAAGGAACAACGCCGCCGCGCGAGGCTATGATCTGCTGCACCCCGCTATGATTACGGCGATCAAGCGCGCGGCTAATCGACGTAACACTTTCTCCGCGCTTCCAGCGTTCCCACAGCTCCGCCCTCTGGGCCAACGTGAAATGAACCCGCGATGTCACCA
>NZ_JBYSXE010000143.1:0-642 GCF_058781925.1 Sphingobium sp. FW306-1B-F04DB
AACGATCGTGGCGGCGCTGCTCTAGCCCTATGCCTCGACGCGCTTGACCGACGACATGCGATTAGACAACCGGTCATCCGTTCACCAAGACCCGTTATGACGGCAAACGTCTCCTGTCGGTAATTCAGATGGCGCCACGTTGATTCTGAAACGTGCCGCCTTTCAGCTGAGTACCCTTTAGCGGTTGGGTCATTCCCTTGTCAGTGCCTGCCGGGCTCTGGCCGCTAGCTCGCAGTCCTTGCCCCCGTTCCTACATTGCTGTTCCAGCAACTCCACGACCTTAAGCTGCTCGCGTCGGACATGCTCATCATTTTGGATGTCTGGCGAGAACATGTTCCGGACCGCGGATCGAGCCGGTTGAAGGTCGGAACTGTCGGCGCCGCCTCGTCCAGAGAGCGTGACCGGTGCGAAACGCGGTATCGTGATTCCTATTGCTATGCCGATCGCGACGCAGGCCCCTCCCAAGGCGGTCATTTTCCAGAGGCGTTGGCGCGTCATGTTAACCCCTTATACCAGCTCTCGAGGAGCATGACTCATGGGGGTTGCCAGGTTCGGCATAGATTGATTCAACATGGCAGACGATACGGAGTTTGCCATGCCGATTGCGCTTCGAGCTGACTATGATGCCGCTATGGTGAGGGC
>NZ_JBYSXE010000144.1:0-640 GCF_058781925.1 Sphingobium sp. FW306-1B-F04DB
CGGTCCGTTCCTTTCCTTTTCGAACACCGGCATCATATCCGATGCCGGGGAAAAGGGGCGGGCCATCCCATAATGGCGGCATTGGCCACCTTGGGACCGGAAGGAGACTAACCGGATCGTCCGACGAAGGGGACATCGTTTCAGCGGTGAACTCCGATCTGAACGAACGTCGGCTTCCGTCGATCGCTCTCCAATTCCTGACAGTCCGCAGCGTCCGACAAAGCGGCCGTAGAGGATAGGGCCGCCGGGGGCCAAGCCAGGAGCCCTATCCTCGATCAATCGATACGCGACCCGCGAATGCTCAACGCGTGACGCACGTCACAGTAGCTGTCCATTGATGTATTTCTGAGCCTATAAATGGCGCGCGAGTTCGTTGCGACAGGTGTTCGATGCTCGCGTGGACGACATCGTGCACGACGGTCATCCATCGCCGCAGTCCCTCCATGGCTCGCGCCATCCGCGCTGCCGCGCGGGTTTGCCGGTTGGCCGGTCCGGCCTAAGCGGGATGGGCGTCGCTTGCCCTTAGCCCCGCCCGGACGCGCCGCAACCCGCTGACGCGGGTCCTCCTCTGCGTTGCGGCCCTTCGGGTGCGGCCCGCCCTTCATGGGCGGGGCTGCCGGTCCGCTCCTGTCGCCCACCC
>NZ_JBYSXE010000145.1:0-612 GCF_058781925.1 Sphingobium sp. FW306-1B-F04DB
GCGGATGGCGTTGCTGTCATAGCCTTTGTCGCCAAGGAGCGTGGCGCCCTCGGGAATGGCATGGATCAGCGCTTCGGCCTCGCAGGCATCGTGAACCTGCCCGCCGGTCAGCCGCAGGCTGACAGGACGTCCTTCAGCGTCGACAAGAGCGTGGATCTTGCTGGTGAGGCCGCCCCGGGAACGTCCCATGCCATGATCTGTAGATCCCCCTTTTTGCCCGTCGCACCATGTTGGTGGACGCGCACGCAGGTGGAATCGATCATCACCAGTTCGCCGTTGAAGCCGGCGGAAACCGCCACCAACAGCCGGTCCCACACTCCGGCTTTGCGCCAACGGACAAACCGGTTGTAGCAAGTCGTGGGTGGCCCATAGCGCTCGGGTATCTCGGCCCATGGCGAGCCCGTTCGAAACCGCCAGAGAATGCCATTCAACACCCGGCGATCATCAACCCGGGGAACACCACGCGGCTTGTTAGGCAGCAGGGGCTCAATGATCGCCCATTCTCGATCCGTCAGTTCATACCGTCGCCGCGTCATCTATCCTCCCGCTCCAGCAGGAGCGTGAATCACGCGGGCGGACAAACCTCAAGTCCGTTAATGAGTTTGCGGCCTA
>NZ_JBYSXE010000146.1:0-605 GCF_058781925.1 Sphingobium sp. FW306-1B-F04DB
CCGCAGTTATAGGCGGGGAGGGATCCGGTGGCCGACTGGGCGAAGCCGTTGTAGCGGGCATCGTCCTTGGCGAGCGCGTTCAGATATTCCTCGATATTGGGATAGCCGTCGCCGTCCTTGTCGTCATTGGCGTCCCAGACAGCGGGGTTGGTGTTGGTGAAGCGCTTTTCCCAGTCGTCGGGCATGCCGTCATTGTCGGTATCGACCTTGGCGGCACCCGGGGTGAGCTGCGCCCAGCCGCCGAGATCGGCCAAGGAGCCCGGCCAGTCGGAGGCGAACAGGAAAGGCGATTTGTCGCAGGTCTGGAGGTCCTCGATATAGCGCGCATCGACATTGTCGCGGCACGAGCCGTCGCGGCAGAGATCGGCGCCGGCATAGGCGATGACCGCGCGCAGCG
This sequence comes from Sphingobium sp. FW306-1B-F04DB, assembly GCF_058781925.1. Classification (NCBI taxonomy): domain Bacteria; kingdom Pseudomonadati; phylum Pseudomonadota; class Alphaproteobacteria; order Sphingomonadales; family Sphingobiaceae; genus Sphingobium; species Sphingobium sp. FW306-1B-F04DB. The sequence goes on from NZ_JBYSXE010000146.1 coordinate 398, forward strand.
CCTGTTCGGGCGTGACGAGCTTGGCGGGATCGAAGCTCAAGGCCTTGCCGGGGGCGATCGCATAGCCGAGGTTCTGGACGACCTGGAGCCCCGAGCGCGCGCAGTCCTTGGCGCCGTTCGAGGTCACCCCGCAGATCGTCGAGGCGACGATATGCGCCATGAAGCCCGCGGCCTGGCTGAAGGGATCCGACACGCTCTGCCCGAACTG
>NZ_JBYSXE010000147.1:0-570 GCF_058781925.1 Sphingobium sp. FW306-1B-F04DB
GGGACTGTCAGGAATTTTGTGCGCGAGGCCAGTTTCGTTCATCAGACCGTGAACCTGTCGCCGAAGAGGACGGCGAACTGGGTCTTGGCCTCGAACCACTCGCGCGGCGGCCGTTTCCACTCCGCGGCCGCATGATTGAGAACAAGATATAGCAGCTTCATCGCGGCGTCGTCACCGGGGAAGTGTCCCCTTGTCCGGACCGCCCTGCGCAGCTTCGAGTTGAGCGCCTCGATCGCATTGGTGGTATAGATGATCCGGCGGACGCCCTCGGGGAACGCGAAGAAGGGGATCACGTGATCCCAGTGGCGCCGCCAGCTCTGCGCGATGGCGGGATATTTGCGGCCCCAATGCCCTTGTTCGAACGCGTCGAGCGCCGCCAGGCCGGTCTCGGGCGTGTCGGCACGATAGACGCTGCGGAGCGCCTGGGCGATCAGCTTGCGGTCCTTCCACGAGGCGAAGCTCATGCTGTTTCGGATCAGATGCACGATGCAGGTTTGGACGACGGTCTCGGGGAAGACCGCGTTGATCGCGTCGGGGAAGCCCTTGAGGCCATCGACGACGGCGATCAGG
>NZ_JBYSXE010000148.1:0-559 GCF_058781925.1 Sphingobium sp. FW306-1B-F04DB
CAGTCCCTCCTCGTCCAAAGGTGGGGGGACCAGTTCTACGTGTCGCTACCGGACCAGTTTTGCATGTCGCCTGACAGGGCGTTCTCAAGCTGCTGATCGAGCAGCTTCGCTAGACCCAGATTGGGAGTCCATTGCCGAGCATCCCTGCCGATCAGGCAGATCGTGCCGTCGCCAGGCGAAATGTGGCGTTGATAGCTAGCTGGGATAGTCTTCAGCCGCACCTGCGGCCGGATGTGCGGGTAACTATCAGGGAAGTCGGCCTGCAGTTCGATCCGGTTTCCCTCGACCGTCCATTCGAGGTCGATCCGCAGGGCGCCCTTGGCGAGGCGTGCCTGGTCGATGCGCGGATTGGCCTTGAAGTAGTTAAGCCCGTTGAGTTCCCATTGCAGCCTTCCAGGATAGGTTTGTTCCCACAGGGGAACGGGCGGTCCGGCTGGCCGGACCGCCGCGGTCGCATCGTTCAACCAACCCTCCTCGGCGGTGCTCCAGGAGGATTGTGTGGGCCGGGGGGTTGGTCAGGTGGGCGATCGGGGGGACGGTGCGGATTACCCTGTTCGCC
>NZ_JBYSXE010000149.1:0-541 GCF_058781925.1 Sphingobium sp. FW306-1B-F04DB
GCAGGCACGCTGTTAACCTCTGCCGTGGCCGACGATCGGCACGTGCGGGTGCCTCGTCCCTGACAGCCACGCGCGGCTCTGCCCGCTCAGCGAAGTCGGAGCCGCTCTCCGTTGCTCATCAGCTCGTGGGCCCAGCACGGTCATGAAGACGCGGTCGTCGTGCCGGAAAAGCCCGATTTCTTAGCCGCCCCGCACCCGCCCGGTGCCGGGAAGTTTGGGGCCGATAACCTAGCGCTTGCGCGCCTTGCGGGCAGCGTAACGGGCGTCGCGTGCAGCCTTGAGCTCTTCGGCGGTCGGCACCTTCGGCCGGGCAGCCGCGGCGGCAGCACGGGCCTCTTCGACAGCGACCGCAGCGGCTTCGGCAGCTGCGCGCTCGGCCTGCTCCTTCGCGGCCTTCTCGGCTTCGCGAGCCGCCTCGGCGGCAGCGCGCTTTTCGGCTTCAGCGGCTTCCTTGGCGCGGCGGCGTTCGGCACGGTCGGCGAGCTCGGCCTCGCTGGGCTTTGGCTTGTTCTTCAGCATCTCCAGAGCCTTGGCCTTGGCG